>NZ_JBEJZY010000012.1:0-116983 GCF_040256935.1 Photorhabdus viridis | reverse complement strand
CCTCATGGTAGTGATAGCGGGCCATCACCGCCTGTAAGCCGTCATCGGTACGCAGGATGTCAGTGAGCTGCCCGTGCGGGTTATACCGCAGGGACAGGACCGGCCCGTCACTGTGGATAACCTGCGTCAGTTGGTCGTGCGCGTTATAGAGAAACTGCAGCCGGTTGTCATAGACGTCCCGGTGTTCGGTCAGCAGCCAGCGTCGGGGCTCCTCAGCGGAACCCGGCGCGGGCAGGGCAAAATACTTGCGGACCGGGGAATCCCGGTGGCGGAGGATATAGCCCTGTTCGCTGCGGCTCAGGGTGAAATCCGGGTGGTCCGGGCTGGTGCTGTGCGTATACGCGGGCGGCAGGGCAAAGTAAAGCGATGCCCCGTCGGCGGTGCGGATTTCAACCCGGTCGCCGGTCGTGAGGGCGCATTCGGAGAAGCTGTCGGTCCAGCCGGGCCCCAGTAAGCCCTGTTCCCCGGGGGCCCAGCTGCGCAGAAACACCAGCGGCAGGGTCTGGCCGAGGGTGATATCGGTGCGCTGGTCGAAGAGCTGGCCGGTGGTGACGTCAATCGGGTCGCCGGTGAAGAATTTTTGGGTGCTTTCCCGGTAACGTTTCATCCCCCGGGTTTCTTTAAAGGCGGTTTTGGCGCAGGAAATCGTTTTACCCGAGGCGATTTTCCCGACATGCCGGGCGCCGGCTTTGGCCCCGTTCAGCACGGCCAGCCGGCCGGTTTGCGTGAACAGTTTACCGAGGCCCTTAATGGCTCCCCGGGAGGGCGGCGCCAGAAATTCAACCGCCATCAGCAGGGCCCGCTGCCAGGGGGCGAACTCTTCGGCGACGTCCAGGTAAGTCCCCTGGCCGGAACCGATGAACACGGTTTTAGCCCCGGCTTTGATGGTGGCGCCGCAGACCAGTTTGTCATCCACCCGGGCTGCCGGGGAGCCATTGATAAATACCGTTTCACTGCCCTGAGCAATCAGCGGCGGTGCCGGGTGTTTATTGCAGCCCGCAGTATCGGTGGTGGCCCGTGCCGCCGCCTGACCTTCAATAAAGACATCCGGGGAGCCGGTCAGCAGTGCGCCGCTGGGCGGGCCGATACTGTCCACCATGTTCGTGACCGCCGAACTGGCGGCACTGATGACCGTCCCCAGCGCCAGTGTACCCGCCGTGCCGAGCGCAATCACCGCGACGGTGGCTAATCCGCCGGTCCCCACAACGACGGCCGCCGCCACGGCAAATACTGCTGCACTTATCAGGGCGCCGGTAATGGCCCCGGCCAGCGCCCCGAGGAAACTGGCATGTTTAATCGGGTCGCCTTTGCGGGCCGCAGCCGGGCCGGAAGCGCCCGGTGGGGGGGCCGCCGGGGCGGTATGTAACGCGCCGACCCGGGCAATCCGGGTGACGATGTCATCACCAAGTGACATGTTGCACCTCCTGTCAAATCATCCGGCGGCCTGGAAGCTGTCGATAACCGCCAGCAGCGCCTCGCGCTGGCCATCCGCAAAGGGGGCGCTGGTCATTGCCGATGCTTTCGGTGTGGTTGTGCATGACCCGGCGACGACAAAGGTGTGGGGCGGTAATCCACCGGCCGTGAGGGTGAAGAGTAAGCCGCTGGCGCTTTGCATCTTTAGCCGGTCGGCAAGGTGTTTGGCGCCCGATGGCCTGGGTGGATTTTTCTGGAATGACATCACGTCCCCTTAATTTTTCATGAGGATATTCAACGCACAGACCTTCGGTCCGGCGCTTTCTTGCGTGTAGTCATTAATAATCAAGGGGTTAAAGAGACCCGCCTTGAGGAAGAACATTTAAGACAATGAGGCTGCTAGCAGTCTGTTGCTGTTAGTCTTGTATTGATAACCTGCATTGAACAGGTAACCTGGGCTGTTATGCCATCGGTGACCTAAGAGAGAGTAAAATATAACAAAAAATTTACGGTGTCTCGTTTGTTTGGTTGGCTAATTTCCGTTCAATCTTTAAAATGTGACATATGTCACAAAATATTTTCTAATAATTTACCTAAATAACCGGAGCTTTACATAGCATCATTTGAACCACACAACAGATGTCAAAATTCTTCTGGGGAGCTAACGCCCCCCAGAAAACAGCAACCCATAGTGATATTCTTTACTCCAGTTAGCCGTTTACCAGATTATTGTGCTCATTCATTAACACCATTCAGTCGGGCTGGGAATGCATTTCGGCGGATGAGGCGGCAATCCTGGCGTCATCAATGACTGATAGCTGATACCACTATTCAGTAACTGATAACGCAAACCACTTGGACAAGTGGTGGCATCATTCATCGCCTGAATGATATCGATCGTTACCCCAAAAGCGATATTGACCGGCTGTAATGTATTATCAGCCGCAGTACGGATAACACGTAATGGCGATCCACCGCAGATTTGTAGGTGATTATTGCCGATTTCACTTACCCGAATCACAGTAAAGTTACAGTACCCCCGATAACTCAAATCAGTATCCGGCGGTTGATTGGATATGACCCAATACTTATCATTTTGTTTATCAATGATTTTGGCGCCAGACAGCAAACTATAGCCATTATCAGTAAATACCTGACGCAATTCCTTTGAGATAACGCCACTATCTAATGAGCTCGCCAGCTTAAGAGCGGCACTGAATAAGGGAACGCCTGTCAACTTCTTGCCCGCTTCCTCAAATGATAAAGTCACCGCGCCATTAGTCAGGTTAGCGCCGGTCAATTTAGCTTCAGTAAAGATAGTGCCTTGAATTGAAGCAAAGGCCAGAGATGCCGGTTTAAGACCTTGGGTTGGCTCCAACATCGCCTTGCTAAAGTTAGTTCCCACCAGGTTGGCATAGGATAAATTCGCCCCATATAATCGCGCCTGAGTGAAATTCATGGTAGCTAAGTTTGCATTCGATAAGTTGACCTGTTCCAGATTGGCGTTGTCGGCTTTGGCATTACTGCCGTACCAATGAGCGCCAGACATATCAACCGCATAGAGATTAGCGCCAGTCAGGATAGCATTAGGCATAAACGTGTTGGCAAGAATCGCAGCGTCGCCGCCATTGTCTTGAATAACATCCAATTGCCCATTCTGCCGGTGGATAAATAACGGTTTACCATCATGTTCGACCAACCAGTCCTGACCTGGCTGACGAACCAGCACCTCCGCCTGGCCGTTAATCAGCACGTTACCCTGATACAACTGATTGCGTAATTGTTCAGGCAGTTGCTGATTATCCAGCGACTGAGCATCGGCGTCATCCAAACATGCCACTGTGGATAAGGCGCCAAATTGAGCGCCGGTCAGATTAACATTCTCCAGGCTAGCATTGGACAAATTAGCGCCTACCAAGGAGACATTACCCAAGATAGTGGCGCCGGCCAGATTAGCGCCTACCAAAACAGCGCCATTGAGTGATGCATTATCCAGATTCGCCTTCTTCATAGACGCCATCAGGAATATAACCTGATCCAACTTCTGTCCGCTCAGATTGACTCCATCCATCTGTGCCTGAGTAAAATCGGTTTTAGCGGTAATAGTGGCATCAACCAAATTCATCCCTGTCAGTACCGTAGCCAATAAGGTGCTGTCGCTGAGGTTTAGTTGGTTATAACCGGTGGTTAACGATAGACGGGCATTGGTCAGATTAGCGCCGCTGAAATTAACATTATTGATATTCGCCCCAGTAAAATCAGTACCGGCTAATGTGGCCTGACTAAAATTAGTCGCTTGCAAGGTCGTATTTTGCAAATTCACCAATGTCATGATTGCCTTGGTAAAGTTGCAGGAAGCCAAACTGGCGTCGCTTAGATCAACATTAACCAGATTCGCCTGAGATAAATCGGCATTTTCCATTATCACTGAAGATAACAACGCTCCAGAGAAATCCGCACCAGGCGCTTTTAGACGATTAAGTATAGGCTGACCGCCGCTGTTCTCACAGCCACGAAAAATGGCATTGGGTAGTTCAGCGTCAGGCATATTGGTATTACCACCCACGATACACTTTTCAAAAAGCGTATTCTTACCATGAATATTCGTTAGATCAGTTTTGCTTAAATCACAACCACTAAAATTGCAACCATCAGCTTTGACATTAGTTAAATCAGTGTCAAGCAATGTCGAACCACGCAGGTCAGCATTGGACAAATCGACGGCCATCATCACCATATCATTCAAATTTTCTCCGGCAAGATAAGCTAAGCGCAGATCTGAGCCCATCGCTCCCCAATCTTTTAGAAATTCCAAGTCTTTTGTCACGATAGTACGAATAAATTGGGCTGTCTGGGGCGGATTGTCACTGACCGCTTGCCAGACCAACCCAGATTGTTGCGCCACCAAATAGCTGTCGCCGCTGCTACTGATACGACACAGGCGAAATCCAGATCCCATCTTTTCCAACCGGATCTCGGCAACCGCACCATTGCGCGATTGATTAGCTTGAGGAGTATTACCGCTCGCGGCCAAGTATTGACCATTGCCCGCCTGTAACCAAAAGATAGTCATGCCATAAGCATTAATCATTTGGTTTATCGCCCCTGATTGCTTGGCTGAAAGACTGAGCGTACCATCCGCCTGAACAGTAATCAGTTGGCCGGAAGTCGCTGCAAATTGCCATTTACCGGCAAAAGATCTGGATTCACTCATGTCATTATCCTCTTGATTGAACTACAGAAACCTTTCCGGCCCTCCCGGCCTGACCACCACTGGCGCTAATACCGCCAATGCCATATCCCCCATCGGGTGCATGTGAACCATCACCATTTACACCACCGCGCCCAGCAATCCCCCCAGCGCCACCCGGCTGTCCGACGCCGCCATCCCCGCCATCAGAAGTGGCTGCTACCGGTTTCGGTAAGCTAGTCTGGACATATCTGACCCAAACATTACCGCCATCGCTGCCATAACCGCCATTGCCTCCATTTCCACCATCGCCGCCGTTACCGCCAGTACCACCCGGCATCCCTGACGATGATGAACTACCACGGCCGCCATTACCGCCATCACCACCATTGCCGCCATAACCCGCCGTACCGCCATTACCGCCATTACCGCCACTGCTGTTAATACGCACCACACTCTGTACGTCAAAACGATTACAACGCAGGGCAAACCACCAGCTAGAACCGGATTGACCATCCAGGCCATTCTGACCGGATTGACCATCGCCACCAGGGCCGCCGGCGGTGGGTGGCTTGCGGCGAGAACCATTCTGACCATCAACTCCCCGTTGACCATCTGCGCCATTGGCTCCATCGGCGCCATTCACGCCATTAGTACCCCAAATTTGAATATCTGCGTCCATAACTCCTCCTTGCCGTTATTGTTTTTTGCCGTTGACATAAACTGAGCCTACGGTACCTGCTTTTCCGGCCGTTCCTGTGCTCCCCGATGTGCCATTTTTACCTGAGTTACCACTGAAATAACCACTACCGCCGCCGCCGCCGACACCACCAGAACCACCATTGCCGCCATTACCGCCATTGCCGGCAATTGCCCTGGCCTTAAAGGATGCGCTCCCCCCTTCGTCGTAAGTAAAATAGATGTTACCGCCGTTACCCGCGTTACCACCATTACCGCTGGCGCCGCCATTGCCGCCATTACCGCCATTACCGCCGTTTCCAGCCCTACATTCGCTGGTAGAGCCACCGCCATTCCCGCCATTCCCGCCATTCCCACCATTGCCGCCACTACCGCCATTACCACCATTACCGCCTTGTGTCAGCATATTCACAAAGCCTGTAATGGTGCCGGTTTTAAAATTGACATCCTCTGCATCCCCTCCTTTCTCACCGTCACTTCCTCTGGCGCCATCAGTACCACCGCCACCCGCAGTACCCGACGTAGCCTGCGTTGCACAGGAGTTTTTATTATCTTTACCCGAGTTACCATTACTGCCGTCTTTTCCATTGGAGCCATTGTTTCCGTTCCCGCCATTGCCTCCGTTCCCGCCAATATTTTCAATGTTCGGGCCATCATTATCCGTACCTAAGGTACTAACGATGATCACTTCGTTCGCCTGAACCGTGCCATTGGTGAGATAAATCACTTTACCGCCAGGTTGAATCGTTATCTTATTAAAACTCAAGTTAACAGGTTCTCCGTGACTCCCTTTACTTCCAACAATCAATGGATTACTGGCAGTGACAACGATATCTTCACCACTGTATAACGCGACTTTCATCGGGAAACGTTTAGCGTTCAGAATATCTTCATAATCTTTGACCAAAGGAGAATAACCATAGATATAAGCGCGGAAAGCTTTACATATATCAGCATGATTACCGGTGACATTCGCCAACCGTTCAGCAGAATAGGGTTCAGGTAATGGATGGTGTGGTTCCATTCCGCCTGGTCCATACTCACTGTCAGGCACTCCCCCAAGCTCCTTCAGCTCTTGTATGGTTTGTACGATAAAAAACGCGGGCGGCACAGTGGCTATTTTCGGATCGTTAGAAAATATGACTGGCCCGTCAAAGTCTGAAGTGTTCAATTGCTTTGGCTGCCGCTCGGTACCGGTCAAATGATAATGCTCACGCAATTCAGCCAAAGTTTCGTTAACCGTTTTCATTTCATTCATGGGAATTCTCCTGAGTTTTGGTATAGGTTTGTACGTTTAGAATCACAGCGGCGTCACATATCAGTTGCCCACCTTGCTTAAGCGCCAAAGTGTCAACCACCACCACTATCGGTCTTGAAGTCGGATTGCTAATGTTCAGAACCCCGTCATCAGCAATTTCCAGTTCAGCAATCGCAAAAACATCAACGGTTGCCGGAAAGGATATCGGCGCTTCAACAGGAGGGATGCCAGAAAGGATCAACAGCTCTGCTGCTGACGACACTTCTGCCGTATAAGAAGGAGCCAGCGACTGTGGGTCGTCAGGCCGTAAAGAGCCTTGCGACGAAGATGCAACAACAACTTTCTCCGTTACATTGCTCTCTGGGATACCTAATAATTGCAAGACCTCTTTAAATCCTGAGCTATAGTTTTTTAATGGCATAGTTGTCTCCGAGAAACTGTAAACAGAAATAATCTGCTGATTATCGCCATCCACAGTGCAAATGACTGGGTAACGGGTATTAACATCAGTAATGATGAAATAACCATTTTCATTGATAGTTTCGATAGTTGCTTTGTTACTAAGAGGGTGTTTGTTGTCAGCAAAAACTGCGCGAATTTTACCCATATCGTGTTGCTGGAATATCGGTAATTGATCGATACTCAGATCGAATATTGGTGTAGTTGGCGTCCACTGGCTGATCTGTGGTTGGGTACGTTGATTTTCGCCCAAGAACTTGCCGTAATTCATCGCCACCAGAGTACGGAACGAATCTATCGCCAGATGCGCAGCAACAATATGCTGGCGTTTAGCTGGATCAGGCACTAATGTCGAATCAGGGACAGTTACCAGGAAAGTACCGTCAGGATTATAGATATCAAGGATATAATCCGTTGGATCCCGTCCTTCGTTACGATATGACAAGACATAAATATATCCCTTCGACTCAACCGCAACATCCAGATAAGTAATCCCGGCAGGCTTATTCAGCGGCATATAGGATAGATAATCCGCTACCGTAATCTGAGCAGGATCCGTTGCATTAAGGGTTAACAGCCAGGATCGGGCGCCGCTAAGATCATCAATTTGCCATTTGACGCCTTGACCGATAGCGATAACCCGCACATTACTCAAATCGTTATATACAGATACTGTTTGTCCCTTGGCTGTCAGCGTGTAAGTCGCGGGTTTTTGCGGATCATATACCGACCAGCTCTGCCCCTGCTGTATTACGTTAACAACGGTACTGCCGACTGGGTCAATGTTACCGTCCGCCGTCTGGTTATAACTCAGGTAGATCCCATCTTCAGCAAAGGCGGCAATAATTTGCTCGTCCAGTACTCCAGCATTCAGCGAACGTATAAAGTTCGGATCACTGTTACTGAACAGGAATGTCAACCCCTGCTCACGAAATGCTTGCTGTAATGCCGGGGAAAACTCCTGAGCATCCAGTGTTGCCCGATAATCAGCAGTAGCAAGTTGAAACAGTGTTGCACCCGCAAAACTCGGGAATGGGTTCCCTTTAGTATCAAACGCCTGAATACGGGTATTAATTGTCTCCAATAATAGTATGCGGCCATCTGGCGTTACGGTCAGGGCAATTGGCCCATGGGTTAGCCCTTGCCGAACCCCTTCTCCAGAGACAATCTGTGCCGCTGGAGCCTGATCATCCGGATAGCCCTGATCACCCAACGCGAGGATCTGCATCTTGCTATATTGCCAACTGACTGCAATGACATAACCGCTCGGATGAACCACCATCGCATCAAGATGTGGAATGGTGAAAGTTCCCCACGACAGCGGATTATCCGTCAAACCAAAATTATGGCTGCCATCACGCAAGTCCACCCGACGTAAGTGATATTCACCAAACCGTGAATCAATAATAAAGTTATAAGGCGTGATGGTTTTTTCGTCCGGTCCAGCGCCAAAGCTGTTATAACTGATCAGAGGTTGTACTTTGAAACCCACCTCAGATAATTTCAGACGCTCATTCAACGTGTCGTTGCTCAGAGTGGAAATGTTTTGCAACACATACATCTGGCCGCTATTTGGTGGACTTAATGGATCTTCTAGTGGGATATCCTGACCGGAAGCTTGATAGCAATAACCAACCTGATAATCTGAATCCAATATTGTCATATTGACCAGCTTACAGATGTTCTTGCCCACGTTGCTGCAATTGAGTGAAGACTGGGTTTCCAACGGCACGCTGCCTTCAATCCACTGGTATTCTTTTTTACCGCTATCGTAAGACAGCTGTTCCCAATATTCGTATTGAGTCACCTGAGTCAGCGGCACCAACATCTCTTTTATATTACCGCTGACGCGCATGATGCCTTCATTAGGGTCGTCTGGCTGGGCATTCAGCAGATCACTGGTGTAGCTCCCCGCTAACCAGCCAGTGGCTGAATAGACATTAGCCTTGATTTTGAGTGTTCCACCCCAGCCAACTGAATTGAAATTAAAAGATAGTGGTGTACTGGAACCCGTCGCGGGTAATGGAATAGTCTGGGTATAGTAGGTGCCGTTGGTATATTCAACGGTCACCTGGCACTGTACTGCCACCGGCGGCCAAATTGCGGTTTCCGGACGGCCCACTTCACCATGAGCAGGATCAGGATGCAGAGTAAAAGCAAGCGTCATCTGACGTTTGATATCCACTTCCAATGTGGCGGGCGAGGAAAGTAATTCACCCGTGGTTACAGCGATCTGTGCCACATCCAGCGCAATCGCAGCTAACCGGAACGCCCACCCAACCACCGGAACCGCCTGAGCGGCCGCACTGGCTGCCACCTGGGCTGTAACATAAATCGCTAACGCTTCCATCCCTTTTTTAGCCAGAATACCAATGGCAATACTGGCTAAACTGGTAAGCACCTTTTTAGTATTGAATAACGCTGAACCGACAGCGGCGCCGCCGCCAATTAATGGGAAAGCAATACCAGCCAGTATGGCAACGTTATCCTTATTAGAAATAAAATCTTTATACCACTGGCTGTTAGTTACCATGGCCCCAGCTAACATCATCAGGGCCGGAATACCGTATTGGAACATACCGGTCAAAATCACACCCGGCCAAACAATTGGGTTCTCCCAACGGGAGGTTCCCAAGCCGCCAAACAAGAATTTAGCCGCCTGAGCTTCAGCCGGCCAAGGCAAGCCAAATTTAGTGGGATCCGTGGGCATCGGAATTCCCATGATCGTATTGACATTAGCCAACACCCCAAGGGCTTTTTGTGATGGCGTTTCGAATAATGCCGCCAACTCTTTAGGGAAATAAAATGGCCAATCACCGTCAACCTTTGGATTATCGATCGGCTGTTCCATCTTCGTGTCTTTAAAGAATTGTATATAGACACCTAGCTGACGTAAGTAGTTGTTCTTAAAGTCAATGGAAAAATGGCTTTGGCTGCTATCGTAACGGATGCTGTTGGCATACACATCCATACCGTGATTAGGAGTACGGTTGGTGGCAGTCCAGATTTGGCTGGTGTCCCGCTGAAGAGACAATGCTGCTGCCTGATCTTTGAATTCGGCAACGTCCAGAGACGCACTTTGGCTGACACTCCAATTATGATTTTGCAGGCGGCCATCATCACGCGAAGTTCTCAACGCATTGGACGCAGGTGAACCTGATCCTCCCTCTGTTTCATCCGATAAATTATATTGCATCACCGGATCACCGGCGGGAAAAATCACCTGTCCATCTTGACCAACCCAATCAAACTCGTAGAACATTTCGCTGCCATCAGGAGCAACCAATTGCCCATAAGTGGCAAAACCCCCGGTTTCCGTCGCTGGCCCTTGACTCGATATCGATATAGCCAGTTCATAAACCCGGTTATATTGCTGCGGGTCTATTGCCTCCGGAGGGGCAATATGTGCATTCATGACAATTGATGCCGAATAGGCCTGGCTGTTAGCCAATTCCGGATGGGAAAACACAATAGAGCAGGCAACATCCCACGGCGTTTTCACTTCATTAGCTGCAACCAACAGATCACTGCAATGAATAGAATTTAGCGCCAAATGTTGACTATTAACACCAAAAGCACTGAGCTTACCCGGTAAAGCCATACCCACATTATTTACTGCGAGCTTTTCTATATTACGTTTAGCATAACGACGTAAATGAGCATTAGGGACATGGTAGGAAATATGGTAAAGAACCGGCAATGAGGAACGATAAGGTCCGGACTTATCACCAACCACTTTAATCAGAGTAACGTGATGAGGTAAAAAATAGTGTTCAGGGATCTCAGCAAAATGGCTAATATTGTGCGAACCGTAACGTAAAACCATATCGAGAGCTGAATTCTCGGCAGCTGACTTGGCTAAACTTGATTCATCATGTTCTTGCAACGGTATATTATGTTCACCAACCCAAAGGCTTAATTGACTGGATTGGGTACGTAAATGGCCTTGAGCTAGGTCAAAATGTAGAATTTGCGTTTTCATTTAGATTTTATCTCTCTTAATGATTATTTTTGTTATCACAATAAATACTCAACAACCGTATAAGTAATTCGGCAGAAAACTCTGAAAAAATAATTATCATGAGAATGGAAACATCCCCCTACAAACTTATTTTTCAAATGATAAACACCTAGAATTAAGTAGAAAAATATTTATCTACTTTACAGAAAGCAATTGCATGTGACATTTAAATTTCACAATTAATAATATTAATGTGATTTCCAGTTTTTTCCATTAACTAAGGTAGATATTTGTGTGACACATAGCTAATTTTTAATGTTAACCAATTAGAATTTTTAATTTCACAACTCTATTATTAACAAATAAAAACAAAAGAACAGCAATAAGACATAATGGTATTTACCAATAATTACAATAAGATAAAAACACAGATGTTGTTTAATAATGAAATTATAAACATGAATTAAATCAATATAGTAAAGTAATTATACAAAATTATAAAAACTGAATTTCAACGATAAAAACCCAACTCTTAAATAAATTAATCTCATAAATAAATTTTTAAATGACATACCAGAATATCATTCTATTAATAATCATAAACCACTCTGTTTACAATATTTTCTAATTGATCATTACCCGCCTGCAACCACAGGCGAGCAATATCCGTGACTCTTCTATAAAAGTATCTCGTGTTATTACTGCTTTTTACCGTTAATATAGACAGAGCCCACGGCACCGGTTGCTCCGACAATTCCATCTTTACCCGATACACCATTTGGACCCGTGCTCCCACTGGGAGAACCACTACCACCATAACCGCCAATCCCTCTAGAACCCGCATAACCTCTAGCGCCGCCAAAACCACCTACGGACTTAGCGCTAATGGTTGGAATACCGCTAGTATATTTAAAATAGATATTACCCCCATTCCCTCCTTTACCGCCATTTCCCCCATCTCCTCCATTTCCTCCACGCCCCCCGTTTCCTCCCCTTCCTGCACTACAATAATTGGTAGAATACCCCCCATTACCGCCACTTCCTCCTATTCCGCCATTACCCCCATTACCGCCATCACCACCATTACCTCCTATCGTCTCTAAGTTCACTAAGCCGGTAATGTGATTAACGTTAAGATTAATATCGTATGCATTGCTACCATTTTCACCATTGCTTCCGACACCGCCATCTATACCGTTAGAGCCGTTAGTACCTGCTGTAGCTCCCGTTGCACAGGAGTTTTTATTATCCTGCCCAGCGTTACCATTACTGCCACTCTTCCCATCATATCCATTATTCCCATTACCGCCATTACTCCCATTACCTCCCTGATTAATGATATTGCTCGGTTCGTCATTTGAATCTGAAATGCTAACCTTTGTTATTATATTCGTTTGAACAGTACCATTAGTGCGATAAATAATTTGTCCGCCAGGCTCAATAGTTATCTGCTCATAAACCAATACAACAGGCTCACCGTGACCATCTTGACTTTGAACGATCAATGGATTACTTGCAGCAACAGTAATACTATCACCACTGTATAGCGCCACTTTCATCGGAAAACGTTTAGTATTAATAATGTCTTCATAATCTTTGACCAAAGCAGAATTACCATAAATATAGGCACGAAAGGCTTTGCACAAATCAATATGATTACCCATGACATTTGCCAGCCGTTCAGCAGAAAACGGTTCAGGTAATGGATGATGGGGCTCCATTTTTCCAGGACCATAATCGCTGTCAGGCACCCCGCCTAACTTCTTCAGTTCTTGTATAGTCTGTACGGTAAAAAACGCAGGTGGAATAGTGGCTATTTTCGGATCATCGGAAAATATGACCGCTCCGTCAAAATCCGCAGTCTTCAATTGTTTTGGTTGCTGCTCTATCCCCATCAGATAATAATGTTCACGCAATTCAGCCAAAGTTTCAGCAACAATCTTTACTTTATTCATAAGAAATCTCCTGAGTATAAATGTGTAGTTTTAGAATCATCTTTCCGTTATATAACTCCCCACGATATTTTACTCTCACAAAATCCCTTTAAATCTAGAACATTAACCATTCAATGATATATTTATCTCCGTTTAGAGAAGAGAATTATAGACAAAGATAATTTATTTTCTATCGTTGTTCACAATGTGTATTTTCACTCTTACCTTATTTTATTGCATAATTACTTTATTAATTATTTCAATTTAAATTCTATAAAATTAAATATTTCCAGCACATAAAAACAAGGCGATCAATTATTTTAAATAATATTTTTAATTAAATTACAACCAAATGAAAATATAATCAACATAACGCGGTGCAGCCATTACCAACGGCTGCACATAAGATTATCAATACTCAAGCACTTGTTGTTTCTGCGGCGCTTTCAGTAAACGCCAGGCGATTAATACCACGACGCCGGTCAATACCGCTGCCATCCAGCTCATCATATGAATAGCGCTGGTGAAAGATTCCGCTGCCGCAGTCATCAGTTGTTGCCCTTCCACCTCGGCTAATGAGTTCGCTACAACGTAAGCGCCAGCCAGAGTTTCTAGTGCCAACCCAGTCTGTTCATGAGAGATCCCATCCGGCAATTGCAGAGTGACGCGATAGAAGGCGGTCACCAATCCACCGATAATTGTCGTGCCAAGTACAACACCCACTTCATAAGCAGTTTCGCTTATTGACGATGCTGCCCCAGCTTTAGATGACGGCACTGACGAAAGCACCAGATCATTAGACACCGACGCAATTGCACCTACACCAACATTCAATAATGCGAAAGCAACCACCAGCGTGGTTAAATCGCTGCCAAAACTGGCTACCAGAAGAAATGCAATACCTGCAAAAGCAAGCAGCATTGGCACTAGGTAATAAGCTGGCATCCGTTGAGCGACAGGCACTATCGCCATGCCAATAATAATCGCCATTATTTGTCCGGGAACCAGCGCTAAACTGGCCGAAATCGGCTTCATACCCAATACGATTTGCAAGACCTGAGTGGCAAAAAAGACAAAGCCAACCAGCAAGGCCAGACTCAATAAATTGACCATAATCGAACCGGTGAACATACCATTACGGAACAGTGAGAGATCCATTAACGGTACAGGAAGATGCCGCTGCCGGCGAACAAACAACACGCCAGCAACCAAACCAACAGACAATTCCAGTATGACACTTACTTCAAACCCGTCACTGGCAAGATGTTTAATCGCGTAAACAATACCAACCATGGCAATGATCGATAACACAACGCTATACCCATCAATAATACCCGTCTGTTTTTTATCGGACTCCGGCAATAACATCGGTCCGAAGATCAACAATGGCACCAATACCGGTACTGCCAATAGGAAAATGGAATTCCAGTCAAAGAATTGCAACAGAACACCACCAATGACAGGCCCCAACGCCGAACCGACAGTTAATGTTGTCGCCCAGATAGCAACAGCTAACCGACGCTGTTCACGATCCTCAAAAAGAGTGCTGATTAAAGCCAAAGTTGAAGGCATCAGCATCGCACCAAAAAACCCAAGTACGGCTCGTCCTCCAATTAATTGTCCAGGTGAAGTTGACAGCGCGGTTAACACCGAAATAACGGTGAATCCCAAAGATCCAAATAACAGCAATGAACGATGGCCAACACGATCACCAATACTCCCCATTGATACCAGCAAACCCGCCAACACCAGTGAATAAGCATCAATTACCCATAATTGCTGACTGGCGCTGGGTCCCAGCGCTTCAGCAATTTTCGGTAAAGCAAAGCTTAAGATCGTATTGTCCACCGTCACCAACAATACCGGCAACATCAATATCAGTAATCCCAGCCAATTTCTGAGTCCTGCCCGCCCGTTAGCCTCAGCAACTCTATTTAATGACATCCCCTCAACTCCTTTCCTATTATCATTCAAGCGTTGAAAAAATATGCTGGCAATCAGCAGCACTAATATTGAGCTGTTCCCCCAGCTGTTGTGCAATGTGTCTGAGGTTATTGCCAAATGCAGTTTGATCGCCAGCCTGCACTATTGAATCTAACTGTTGTATGGCATGCAGTAATTCCCGACGCGGTTCAGCCGCTATAGGGTTTTCATATTGAACATCCCAGTACACTTCCATTGGATTGAGTAAAACCCTTGATAATAACGCCAGCATGGTACGCATTGGCGGCGGTGCAACCGTCGCCAGGGTACCAATATCCAACGGGCTTCTCGCCAGAACCAGGCCAAAAATCAATATCGCGGCATGGGGTAAAGCCTGACAAAACGCCATCACCCGATCATGTTCCTCCGGCGTCATTCTATTGATGCGCATACCCACCTGCGTCAATACCAACTCAATCCAATGCTGGTTAACATGACAGTTATCAAGAATGACTGCAACTGGCCTTTTTTGCTCCGACAAGGATGGCGAGAACATCGGGTTAACACCGATGAAAGGCTGCCCAGGGGCGGCAGCTCTTAAAGCGGAATGGAAAGGCGCCTGAACCGAGCAGGTTGACACTATCTGTACATCATCACCAACCGCCGATAGCACCCAAGGCAGAGCCTGTATTGCAACCGCTTCCGGTAAGGCAAAGACGACCGCCTTCGCCTCAGTAAAAATCGCCTCAGAATCAGCTGCGGGATTTAAGATATCAAGCTGGCGGCAGAGAGAATGCTCTCCCTGCGCCCGTTGGTCAACACGGTATACTATGCAACCACTTTGAGTAAAAAGGCGCCCCAATAAAGAGCCAATAGCACCTTGCCCACCAAGAATGACGACTTTATGGTTACTCACACTTCCTCCGCGATATGACTAAAACTGAAATAGGGCACACTGGCCTTCACCAATGTTTCTTCAAATTCACCATAAGGATCGGAGTGAGCGACAATGGCGCCACCAATGCCGAACTCAGCACATTCTTGATGTAACACCGCCGTTCGAATAACAATGCTCAATTCGACTTCACCACTGAAAGATAACCATCCAAGCGCGCCAGAATAGACACCGCGTGCCGATGACTCCAAAGCGTCAATGATCTCCATTGTGCGTTTCTTCGGCGCGCCAGTCATCGATCCTCCCGGGAAACATGCCCGGATGGCTTCCATTGATGAAGTACTTTCACGTAATTCACCGCGTATTGTCGAAACCAATTGATGTACAGAAGAGAAGCTCTCAACTTTAAATAATTCAGGTACATGAACACTGCCAGGACGACACACCTGATTAAGATCGTGGCGCACTAAATCCACTATCATCAGGTTTTCAGCTCTATCCTTGGCTGACTGACTCAATTCCACCTGAAAATGCTGATCATCAGCTGCCGTTTTTCCCCGTGGCCGGGTTCCCTTAATCGGTCTGGATTCAATACCTCTAGCCTCATCAATGCGTAAAAACGTCTCCGGCGATGCGCTGAGTACGGAAAAATCCCCACATGCCAGATAGGCGCCATAAGGCACGGGGCTGGCATGACGCATTCGTCGATAAGCGTCCAATGGCAACCCTGAATAAGCCATCTTCGCTCTATTCGTCAGACAGATTTCATAAGATTCGCCATCGGTGATGTATTGAAGTGATTTATGGATCTCATCCATATACTTCTGAGCCCCATATTCCAGACGAATTTTGTTCTGATCGACAGCGCCAGGAATAAAGTCAGGTATCACCCCACCGGTATTTTTTGCCATGATCACCGGTTCCGACGGCCAATTTTGTGGCTGACCTACGGGCGTGATAAGACACTCATAAAGCTTATGCTGCTGATGATCAAAGATAAAAAAGTGCGGAGTAAAGATTAAACTGGCATCAGGATGTTCTGAATGATATTTACTGCTGCCAATTGTCAACGCCTTTAATTCATATCCCAAATAACCAACAAAGCCGCCTTTGAAGACAAATGGCATCTGTTTTGACGTGGAAATTTTCACCAGATCAAGCAATTCAGACATCAATGAGAAAAAATCACCCTGAACAATCTTTTCACCATCAGGACCGGTTAAACGCAAACTCTCAGTCTGTACGCGGTATTCAAGCCTGACAGCACCCGGTTCATTACCACTTCCCATGATTGAAAAGCGGGCATTGGGCCTATCCGATTTTTCGCTGTCCAGCCAGAAAGAGTGAGTATCATTGCCATAATGTTGAATGAACAGAGATTCAGGATCGATGATGCCCTGACATTCACGGTAATTCAGGTTGAGATGCGGCTTTCCGCCCACCGCCAGATAAGCTTCATGGGCAGAAATACACTTATTCTGAGCGGTAATTTCCTGCCCGTTATTCTCTTTATGCGTCTTTGCTATATGAACAAAATTACTCAGTAATTCACGCCCATATTCAGAATCAATCGACTCAGGATGAAACTGAACACCCCAAATCGGCCTTTGGGTATGCTCAATTGCCATAATTAAGCCATCATCAGTCCAGGCAGTACATTTAAGATTATCAGGCAACCGGGTACAAACCAGCGAGTGATATCTGACCACTTCAAATTGTTCAGGCAAACCGAGGAACAACCCTTCCCCGGTATTCCTGATGCGACTGCGATAACCATGTACCGGATTAGGCGCATGTTCTACAAAGCCGCCAAATGCCAGGCTAATTCCTTGATGACCAAGGCAAATACCCAATAATGGAATTTCGGCGCGGGCAATGACTTCAGCACAGACACCAAAATCGCTGCTTTCAGCCGGATGCCCTGGCCCAGGAGAAAGCACAACAGCATCATAATTGTCTATCGCCAGCTCGTCATAAGTCAGAGAATTGGTGACGACAGATGGCACACTCCCGGTAACTTCATACAGATATTGAGCAATGTTTTGCGTAAAAGAATCATAATTATCAATAAGCAGTATTTTCATTATTCTTTGCTTTCTCGTGTAGCAACTGATCAATCAGCTCTTCTTCTCGACGGCAGGTTTCTTCAATAACCAGTTGAAATATTGATTCAGTATATTCAGGCCGTAACCCAAAATCCGTTGACTTATCCCTCAACATAGCCAATAACGAAGTGATACGTTGTGGCTGCATCATCGGAATATCCTGTTCCGCCTTTATCTCAGCAATTTTCATACAGATCTTCATACGTTCAGAAAGAAGCGCCAATATTTGCATATTAATAACATCCAGAGACTCCCTGTGAGGTTGCAATATGTCCTGCTTATCTATTATGGATTGCGTCATATATTTGGTCTTCATCACGGGTTTATTTCAATCCTTTTCATCAATAAATTTATGTCACTTATACCTGTGGAGCGATGGCTTGTGGCTCAGACCAATTCAGCCCTTTTTCCCGTATTTTGAGTAAAGTATTTGCTAACCACCTGATTTCACTCTCCTTATGCTCACTGGAGAAGGCAAAACGCAACATAGCATTGCCATCCTGGACCAGTGGATAAAACACCGGGAACAATAAGATACCGTTATCGCGCAACAGACGTGCAGCTTCAAGCCCTTCAGCTTCATTTTCAAATAAAGCACCACGAACAGGAGATTGCACACCGGCATTCATCAAACTATTACCCGTCAGGGAATCAAACAGATTGACGTTTTTCCATAGCTGTTCCTGCCGTATTTCTATTTCAAGGCTAAGATGAAGTTTTGCTGCGGCAACGTTAGCGGCCAACATCGGCACCATAATCGAATGACCAAAAACCAAAGGATTAGCCAAAGTACTAATCACTTCAACATCATCAGCACCCGCAACAACCACAAAACCGCCCGCACCGCCAAATGCTTTGGATAGCGAACCTGCCAATATGAGGTTAGGTGGTAAAATATAGTCAAGTGCAGCAAAGGCATAACCCGCACCATTGCGCCCTACAATGGAAATACCATGAGCATCATCAACATAGACATAGCCTCCGGCGGCAGCCAATTTTCGGGTTAATTCTGCAACCGGAATCAGACCATTCATTGAACCAATACCATCAATCAGCAAGATGGGGGTACGTTGATTCTCTCCACAGTTCTGCAAAGCTTGCTGTACCGACTGTTCATCAGCACTATCAACCCGCGATACTGGCCCGAACTGTTCGAGAATACCGCGTAATACCTGCATAGACGCATGAGCAGTTTTATCCATCAACCAATGTACTGGCCGGGTAAGTGGATAGTTAGGTAAAGAACCACTGCCCAATAACGGTAATACACCCAGGTGAACATTACTAGTGGAAGTGAAAACAGCAACGGAGCCGCCTTGATAAATTTCTTCCAGCAGCTCTTCCAGTTGCCTCAAATATTGCGGGCGCATCGCACCACGGGACGATGACAAATGTATCCCTGTCCGGGCCATTGCCTGATTTGCTGCTTCAATTAACACAGGATGATGTTCTAATCCCAAATAAGAGCAGGAAACAAATTCGGTAAAAACTTTGCCTTCTTCTGTCGTAATTTGCTTACCATGACGTTCTACTACCGTGAAATTGGTCAGCCCTTCATCAATAGCTTGCGCTAAAGCGCCGGTTGTCCGTGACTTGCGAATCGTCATCCAATCCTGCTTCTGTTTTACATCCATTATCTAGACTCCTGCTGTCTGAGTTCAAATAAGCTGACAACCTACAGTGATTACCGAACTGCCTGTTGTGTCAGAAATATCTTTATCAATAATTGTCCGGACTAAAGAAAAACCGGCGTCTGAAAATAATGTTCTGACGCTCTCCTCCTGACTTTCACCATGTTCGATGACCAACCAGCCATTTGATTGCAGTAGCTGTTTGGCTTGTTTGATAATCAACCGCGTTAAATCGAGTCCATCATCCCCGGAATATACCGAAACATAAGGATGATGCTCCTCCCACTCCGGTAATATTGCCTGCTGCTCTGGAACGTAAGGCGGATTAGCGACAATTAACGCTACCGACCCGTTAAATTGAGAAAACGCCTGCCAATCCCGTAAATCGGCTTTTAATGCATCCGCTTTAACCGTCCAGCTAACCAACCGGGAGATATTGCGCGTCAGGTATTGAAAAGCGATGTCGTCATATTCAACACAAGTGACCTTTAAATCCGGGCGACGTTTAGCAATGGCTAAACCGATAGCGCCACTCCCCGAGCATAAATCCAGAACCCTTGATCCCTGAGGTACTTCATGTTCATTCTCTAGCCATTTATGGATAATCCGACTATGAGGACGCGGAATAAATACTCCCGTACCGACTACCAAAGGCAGTTCATCAAAATCCGCAATGCCGACAATATGACCAAGTGGGATCCGGTTACAGCGCTCATGAACCGCAAGCATAAATTCATCACGAGCGCGATCCTTACAGCGTCTCTCCAGATAACGATCAATCAGGCAATCAAGATCGGTTTCCACATCCCAAACGCCAGCTTCTGCCAGTAATTCCCTGGCCCTATCAATAGCAACCTGATCTTTCAGCGAAAAATTCATGACCATGCCTCGTAGTAAATACGTAACCGTTCACGCATAGATTCATAAATATAAGAGAAAGCAACCAGTTCTGGCGGTGGAGTAAACTGAGGATGAAGCGATTCAATCAAATCCTGATAATTGCGTGTCATGCCTTCATTCAGCAGCGGCAGCCAATAAGGTTTGATATCCCAGCGATATTCGTAACCTGTGGCAAGCATTTGCTGAACGGTTTCTTTAGCCATCACTTCACGGGAGAAACCCACTAACGGAGGACGAACCGGGTTGAAGGAGTCCAAGTTAATTTGCGTATTTTCTATTCCAGTCAATGCATTAGCAGCATAATCCGCCAGTAACGGCGACTGATGTAAGCCATCACGGTAAGTCCCGGTAGCTAGCCAAAGGCCATCCACGCCACATTCACCAATCAACGGGAACCCATCAGCAGGGATTGGCCTGTTACCAACCTGGATTGACAGGATCTCAGCATCATGTAAGTTAATATCCAACTGATCTAACGCACAATCCAGCAGGAACTGCACATCTGAAATCAGTGCCTGACTGCGTGGTTTTTCAGCCAGAATATTCGTCGCACCCAGATACAGAATATCATCGCCACGGGGTACACAATGCAGCCCACAAGCAAATGCTCGGTTAGGAGTACGAATAACCGATGTCGGTAATTCTCTGCCTTTTGGCATCTTGACCAGAATAGATACCCCGTAACCGGCAAATATCGGCGGGATCTGCCGAACAATAGAAGGGATATTTGATAACAGATCCAACGAGTACGCACCGGCGGCAACCACCACCTTATCCGCCATTAAACGCTCACCACTCAGCAATTCGACGCCAATGGCTAAACCGTCTTCAATCAGTACATTCTTAACATTCTCATCTTTGAGAACGCCACCTTCAGCAACCAATGCCGCGTCCAGCTTTTCCAGCAGTAAATGCGAATCCAGAGCATGTTCATCAGGGATATATAAAGCGCGAAGCGGACGTACCAGATCGTTAGGCTTTAACCACGCAATTTCACGCGGATCAACGGTTTCATAAGGGGCTGCATATTCGTTCAGGGTTTGTTCGATAGCGTCATAATTGACACTGTCAATCTCTTCCATCCCGGCAGTATTCAGTATCACATGGGTCCCTTTAGCGGTGAACAGAGATCGCGTATCACCAGAAGAATCAGCTAACCGCTGCGCCCAATCAGGCCAAAGCGCGTTGGAAATACAATCCATATTCAATTTCAACTTACCGTGTTCACTCGCTAATAAGCCACTGGTAATTTCGCCAAAACAACCATTCATCGCACCTGCTGCTTTGGACGCGGCATTAGTTCGATCAGTACTGCCAACCCTACAAACCGAAAGATTTCTGCTTGCCAGCTCATAGGCGATTGAACCTGCAATTGCCCCTGAACCAACCACAATAAAGTCGTATTTCACTTATTTACTCCTGTATGGCCTATGGCCCATTTATTTTAAATATTTTGTCAACAATGACGGACAAATAATTATTACCCTCTTACAGTGAGGATATTTTTACTGCTTTACATCAATTGTAAAGAAATAGCCTTGTGTGCATCAGTAATTAAAATGACGAATCACACTCAGATTTACGCTGAATCTAAAAACAAACATGCGATAACAAATTATCACATTAGAAATAGTTTCAAATCATTATCAGACATATATAATCACCCATAAAAATCAATTTAACAAACGTTGTAATTTCAAAAAAACAAAATAAAAACAATAAATTAAATTATTTCTTAAAGAGACTATTTCTATTTAAAATAAATAATAACAAAGGGTATTATTAGATTTGAAATAACATTCACAAATCAGGAGAGAACAATAGTCATCAAATACAAAACTGTCAAATAAATTTAGTCTTATATTATAAATAAAAAAATCATATAAATGTTTTCAGTATAAAATAAAAATAATTTATATTCTAATTGTTACGGGGAACAATATTATAAATACCCTTTACTCTTCAATAAAAAAACAAAAATTCTCAAGAAAGGTGTTTTTTTAAATTTATATTCGCCATCAATTTTCACCAAAATATATAAAATAGAGACAAATGTTATTATACCGAAATTGACTATTATGGATAGTGATCGAATAGTTGAGATAATCGCCAATTTTTCAGATTATCCTGTGACTGATTTCTCTTTTATTTTTCCACATTGAAGATATCGTTCTCTAGTCTCAAAAACGGATGTTAATCATACTCGCTTTTTATCTTCACTGACGCGGTTTACTGTTATGAAAGAAGAGAAAAAATCAAAAACAGGGGTAGTATTAATGAGCACAAACAAATCATTTATAATCAATAAATTTTACTTAATTTACTTGGATTTATTATATTAATAAATTATTCAGATAATAATTAAAGCATATGGAAATAATATAATTACAGGTAATTAATCATGGTAAACTTGATAAAAAATACATTATTAAAAGCTTAGTGACACATTAAATAAATCCCATGAAATATATTTAAAACCTCATAATTTTAATTTATTTACAACCTTAATTTTACGTATAATATTTATTTTACCGATAAGTAAAAATTATATACCCAATAGATTTCAAGCCGCAGCGCGGCGGCAAGTGAACGCATCCCCAGGAGCATAAATAACGATGTGACTGGGGTAAGTGAAAGCAGCCAACAAAGCAGTAACTTGAAAGATGAAGGGGATAGTAATTTAATTTCTAAATTGAGAGGTATATATGTCTACAGAAAATATGAATATAACTGATCAAACAGTTGGTAAAGATTCAGTTATCGTTGGCAAGGCAGAAGCACCAGCAATACATGCTATAGCAATTGGTGCTTCACCACTAAATTCTAAATCAATTAGTGAATCAGCTATTGCTATTGGGCAAAATCAACAGGCGGGTAGGAAAGAGGAACCTAACGATTATAAAGTTATCTGGCCAATTGCGATTGGTGCTGATTCGGTATCCTCTGGCTTGGCTTCTATTGCTATTGGGCAAAAAGTTGTTGCCAGTGCGATTCAGGCAGTAGCAATTAGTCAAAACTCCTCTGCTACAGGCAATGCGAGCATTGCATTAGGTGCAAATTCTATATCCAGCGGTTCGGCTTCTATTGCTCTGGGGCAAAAGGTTAATGCCAGTGGGTACCAAGGAGTTGTAATTGGTCAAAACTCCTCATCCAGCGGTTCGTCTTCTATTGCTATTGGGCAAAAAGTTATTGTCAGTGGATCTCAGGGAATTGCGATTGGTCAAAACGCCTCTGTAACAGGAAGTGGGAGCATTGCATTAGGTGCAAATTCTGTTGCCAACAAACCAAATATTGTTTCTGTCGGAAAACCGAATAATCCACGTAAGATTGTGAATGTTGCTGCTGGGAATATTTCAAATAACAGCACCGAGGCGGTAAATGGTCAGCAATTATATTCTGAATCGGTAAAAATTAGTGCATTGGATAAAAAAAATAAGCAACTGGAAACGGATATTAAAACGTTGAAAAACACGATAGACAATCTTATCCATTCTATTACTAATCTTACTCTGTTGAGTCAAAAAAATGCGGATGAAATCGCCTTGTTGAAGAAATAAATTCTTGATGCATTGAATTATTAACAACCAGTTAATTCAATTAATTCGGTGAATTTTTCAGGGGAGGCGGTTAGCAAAAACCACCGTAAGTCCTCGTCCAATGCGAATCGGGATAAGGGCTGACTTCACAGTCAGCCCTTATCCCACACCACCGGAAATATGGTGAAGTAGTCACTTGCTATATTTTAGCCTTTTTCCCGCCAAAGAAAATGCACTCATGGCCTATAATCAATTGACTGAAACAGAAAGATAGTCGATTTTAAAGAAATACGAACTTGTTTACTCTCAGTGTAATTACCCCGAATTCTGTTTAAGCCATCACTGGAAAATCGTCTTCTGAGTAGAAAACTTTTAGCAATTGCTATTTTGATGTTGATAAATAAATCAAAAATAAATTTGCGACTGGATAAGACTGGATAAATAAAACATGAAAAATAAAATCACCCTGATCACTGGCGGCAATCGCGGCATTGGTCGGGCTACCGCGTTATGTCTGGCGAGCAAAGGACATAAGGTTTGCATTGGCTATCATACGCGTAAAGCCTGTGCGCAAGAGGTTGTCGATATGATTCTTCATGCTGGCGGGAAAGCCATTGCCGTACAGGCCGATATTGCCCAAGAAGAACAGATCGTAGAAATGTTTCAGCAAATAGATAAAGAGCTCGGTCCAATTTCCGGATTAGTGAACAACGCAGGAATACTTATGCCCCAAGCATCCATCGAACAGTTGGATGCACAGCGACTAGCCACTATATTTGCCACTAATGTCAGCGGCAGTTTTATCTGCGCACGCGAAGCGGTTAAACGTATGGCCCTTCGTCATGGTGGTCAGGGCGGAGCCATTGTTAACGTATCCTCAGCAGCATCTCGACTTGGCTCACCACATGAATATGTGGATTATGCCGCCTCAAAAGGCGCTATTGATACCTTAACCATTGGTCTATCTCTAGAGGTGGCCGACCAAGGAATTCGCGTTAATGCTGTTCGTCCTGGATTCATTTATACCGAGATGCATGCTTATGGTGGTGAGGCAACGCGGGTTGATCGAATAAAAGATAATTTGCCGATGAAACGTGGCGGTCAACCTGAGGAGGTAGCCCAAGCAATAGTATGGTTATTGTCTGATGAGGCTTCATATGTCACAGGTAGTTTCATCGATCTGGCGGGAGGAAAATAGATACATATTGAAAAGTGTAGTGATGTGATGGACGTCCCCGGGAGCATAGCGAACTATATGACCGGGGTGAACGAGTATTTAAGAATGAGTGAACATCACGAAAATTGCACCAATGTCAATAGAGATAAATAGCAACACCAGTAATTATACCGATGTTGCCACATTATTTAGCAATTATTGATAATCGCTGACAGGTGCACAGGAGCAGTGCAGATTACGATCACCGTAAACATCATCCAGGCGTTTAACGGCAGGCCAATATTTATTGGCTTTGGTTTCTGTGGTTGGGAAAACAGCAATTTCACGGCTGTAATTATGATTCCAATCAGAAGCCAGCTCAGTTTGTACATGAGGCGCATTGACCAATGGGTTATCTTCCAATGACCATTCACCTTGTGCAACTTTGTTAATTTCAGCACGAATCGACAGCATTGCATCGACAAAGCGATCAATTTCCACTTTGCTTTCTGATTCTGTTGGTTCCACCATCAGCGTGCCGGCAACCGGGAATGACATGGTTGGTGCATGGAAGCCGTAGTCAATCAAGCGTTTAGCAATATCCATCTCGCTGATACCAAGCTCTTCTTTCAGTGGCCGAATATCCAGAATACATTCATGCGCTACATGACCGTTATGGCCGGTATACAGCACGTCATAATCATTTTTCAGGCGGGCAGCAATATAGTTGGCATTCAAAATCGCCACCTGACTTGCCTGTTTCAGCCCTTGCGAACCCATCATACGGATATACATCCAGCTAATAGGCAGAATAGAAGCACTACCAAATGGCGCCGCTGAGACCGCTCTCTGTTCAGTAATGCCATCCATTTGAACTACCGAGTGTCCTGGTAAGAACGGCGCCAAATGCGCTTTTACGCCAATCGGCCCCATGCCTGGGCCGCCACCGCCATGTGGGATACAAAATGTTTTGTGCAAGTTGAGGTGTGAAACATCAGCGCCGATAAAACCGGGCGCAGTGATTCCAACCTGTGCGTTCATATTTGCACCATCAAGGTAAACCTGACCACCAGATTGATGAATGATTTCACACACCTGACGGATGGTTTCTTCATATACGCCGTGTGTTGATGGGTAAGTCACCATGATGCAGGAAAGCTCGTCACCGGATTTTTCCGCTTTTTCGCGCAGGTCTACCAGATCAATGTTGCCCTCTTTATCACAATTCACCACCACAACGGTCATACCCGCCATATGAGCCGAAGCCGGGTTGGTGCCATGAGCAGAACTTGGGATCAAACAGATATGACGATCCTCTTCTCCACGGCTTTCGTGATAACGGCGAATAGCAAGCAGACCCGCATATTCACCCTGTGCGCCGGAATTTGGCTGCATACAAACAGCATCATAACCTGTTAATTGAACCAGCCAGTGAGATAACTGGCTTATCATCTGTTGATAGCCCTGCGCCTGCTCCGGCGGACAGAATGGATGCAGCTGATTAAATTCAGGCCAGGAGATCGGTAACATTTCTGCCGCAGCATTGAGTTTCATGGTGCAAGAACCCAGTGGGATCATGGCCTGATTCAGTGCTAGATCTTTGCGCTCAAGACGGTGCATATAGCGCATCATATCTGTTTCGCTGTGATAGCGATTGAAATTCGGGTGCTGGAGGATGTCATCATTACGCAACATTGATGCAGGAATGGAATGGCTTTCCGTTATCACATTCTCATCCAGCGCCTCAACATCCAATTTGCTATCTGTGCCTGTCAGTACAGAGAATAATTTGACCAAATCATCTCGGCTGGTGGTTTCACTCAATGTGATACCCACTGCGCCGTGAATATCGCTACGCAAGTTGATTTCCGCTTTGTCTGCCCGTGCCAGTACCGCAGCTTTATCGGCAACTTCAACGGTCAAGGTGTCAAACCAAGTTTTGTAGCGCAGAGTAAATCCGGCTTGCTGTAATCCAGCAGCTAGAATGTCAGTCAAACGATGAATGCGGCCAGCAATGCGTTTCAGTCCTTTCGAGCCATGATATACCGCATACATACCCGCGATGTTTGCCAACAGCACTTGAGAAGTGCAGATGTTGGAGTTCGCTTTCTCACGGCGAATGTGCTGCTCACGGGTCTGCATTGCCATGCGCAGTGCGGTATTACCCGCCGCATCACGGGAAACGCCGATGATTCGTCCCGGCATAGAACGTTTGAATTCATCACGGCAGGCAAAAAATGCCGCATGGGGGCCGCCATAACCCATCGGTACACCAAAACGTTGAGCAGAACCAAACACCACATCCGCCCCTTGTTTGCCCGGTGCAGTCAGCACCACCAGCGCCATCAAATCAGCAGCAACGCTGATAATGATTTTGCGTTGTTTCAGTTGCGCGATCAGGTCGGTGTAATCATGAATTTCACCTTTTGTCCCTACCTGTTGCAACAACACACCAAATACACCTTCCAGCTCCAGGGCTTTTTCGGCTTTATCCACAATCACGTCAAAACCAAAGGTTTCAGCGCGGGTACGAACAACATCCAACGTTTGAGGGTGTATGTCATCAGCAACAAAGAAACGATCAGCGTTTTTCAGTTTGCTGGCACGTTTTGCCATTGCCATTGCTTCAGCCGCCGCAGTGGCTTCATCCAGCAAAGAAGCAGAAGCAAGATCTAAACCCGTCAGATCGATCGTCACTTGCTGGAAATTCAACAGTGATTCAAGACGCCCTTGTGAAACCTCCGGCTGATAAGGTGTATAAGCGGTATACCAGCCAGGATTTTCTAATAAATTGCGTAAAATAACCGGCGGCAGGATAGAAGGTACATATCCCATACCAATATAGGATTGGTAACGCTTATTCTGACTGGCAATAGCTTTCAGTTCAGCCAGTGCTTGCTGTTCAGTCGCACCACCGCCTACATCGGGCGGCTCTGGTAACGCGATATCGCGGGGAACAATTTTCTGTGTTAATTCATTGAGGGAACTTGCCTCCACTGTTGCCAGCATCTCTTTCTGCTGTTCAGTGGAAGAGCCAATATGACGGCGGATAAATTCGCCCCGGTTCTCGAGTTGGCTTAATGTTTGGGTCATTTGTTACTGATTCCTGAAGCTGGCCAGAAATGGCATACAAATAAAAACGCCCTGCTCACAATGTAAAGCAGGGCGACGGAGGGCTATTATTCTTCTTCGTCCAGAAGCGCCTGATATCCTGCGGCATCCAGCAGATTAGCAAATTCACTCTCATCAGAGGCTTTAATTCGGAACAGCCAACCTTCATTATAAGGCTCGCCATTAACCAATTCAGGCGCTTCACCCAACGCTTCATTAACGGCAATCACTTCACCACTCAGTGGCGCGTAAATATCAGAAGCGGCTTTTACTGATTCAACAACGGCACATTCATCACCAAAATTAAATTCATCACCGACTTCTGGCAAATCAACAAAAACCATATCGCCTAATAGTTCCTGCGCATGTTCGGTAATACCTACCGTGTATTCACCATTGCCTTCTGCACGAACCCACTCATGTGATTCAACATATTTTAACTCTGCGGGTACATTACTCATCACCATTGTCTCCTTCAATCTTAGAACTTATCTCATTAGGCTATTTTGTTTTCCTGCACCAATTACGACTACTGAGATAGGGTACTATTTTTCATCAAATTATTAGACTATACGAGAGGTTTACCCGCCCGCACAAAATTGGGTTTGACTACCTGAACCGGCATCTCACGATTGCGGATTTGTACAATTGCCTGTTCACCAATCCCTTGTGGCACACGGGCAAGGGCAATACTGAATCCTAATGTTGGGGAGAATGTACCGCTGGTAATAACGCCAGTGTGTAAGGTGCCCTCTTCATCAGTAAAACTGACCGTCAAACCACCACGTAACACACCTTTTTCTCTCATCACCAAGCCAACCAACTGTTCAGTGCCATCTTCACGCTGTTTTTCCAGCGCTTCACGGCCTATAAACTGGCGATCTTCTGGTTTCCAGGCGATTGTCCAGCCCATATTGGCTTCCAATGGAGAAATGGTTTCATCCATTTCCTGTCCATAGAGGTTCATACCCGCTTCAAGCCGCAAAGTATCACGGGCGCCTAGCCCTGCGGGCTTAACGCCGACACTAAGCAATTTTTGCCAGAAATCTGCTGATTGCTCTTTTGGCATCGCCACTTCATAGCCCGCTTCGCCGGTATAACCCGTTGTTGCGATAAACAGATCGCCAGCCTGAACACCAAAGAAGGGTTTCATTCCAGCAATAGCCTGTTTTTGTTGATCATTCAGCAGAGACTCTACTTTTGCCTGAGCTTCAGGCCCCTGAACAGCAATCAATGCCAGATCATCACGCACCTGAATATCAACCGGATAATTGGCAGCATGTTCATTGATCCAAGCCAGATCTTTCTCACGGGTCGCAGAATTGACCACCATCCGATAAAAATCATGGCTAAAGTAATAAACAATCAGGTCATCAATGACACCACCAGAAGCATTAAGCATCCCGGTGTATAAGGCTTTGCCCTTTTCTGTCAGTTTAGCAATGTCATTTGCCAGCAAATAACGCAGGAAATCACGGCAGCCAGTACCATGCAGATCCACAATCGTCATGTGGGAAACATCAAACATACCGGCATCAGTGCGGACAGTGTGATGCTCATCCATTTGTGAACCGTAATGCAAAGGCATCATCCAGCCATGAAAATCCACCATGCGCGCACCGCAAGCCAGATGCTGGTCATACAATGGAGTGTGTTTTGCCATTATTTCCCTCTTTTCATTTCCTACATGAAAACATACCGCGTATTAACCGACAGCTACTGTGAATCATGAACAAAAAGCGGCTAAAAAACGCGACGCAAACGATGTCTTAACATAAAAGTTATCACTGAAAACAAAAATGAACCATAAGTAAAAATAGGGTCCAATTCAGTAACAATAAAAAAACATGCTATGAGTATGCAGAATTTTTAACTATTAAAATGAGCCATAATACTCAAAATTAACAATTAACTTTAGAAAACACACATTTTCCATTAAGAGCTGACTGAAATATGAATAAAATCACCTATCCATATTTCAGTAATGCATGAGAAAAAATAATCGATAAGAAGAAGCTAAATTAGATTTTTTCAGCTGAACAGGATGGCGAAGAGAGCCAACCCGGTAAGTCATTCAACCCCATTGCCTGACGAAGTAATGGAGGTTTAATTCCGGGTAAATTGTCTACCAGTGATAACCCGACATCCCGCAAAAGTTTTTTCACTGGATTATTGCCGTCGAACAACTGACGAAACCCCTGCATGCCAGCCAACATGGCAGCAGCACTGTGTTTACGGCGGCGTTCATATCGACGTAAATAGAAGTGCTGACCAATATCTTTTCCCTGGCAATGCAGACGACGCAATTCACCTATGAGTTCAGCCACATCCATAAAGCCCAGATTCACGCCCTGTCCTGCCAATGGATGAATGGTATGAGCAGCGTCCCCCACTAAGGCCAGACGATGAGCGGCAAAGTTACGGGCATAACGGCCGGTCAGTGGAATTGTCTGGCGTTCACTGATCAGCTCACACTGACCAAGACGCATATCAAAATCCACCGCCAGTTGCCGGTTGAAAAGCGTGTTATCAAGCTGTTTGTACTGATCTGCCGCTTCACCCGGCAGTGACCAGACGATAGAACACAAATGTGGATCAGCAAGAGGCAGAAACGCCAGAATACCATCACCATAAAAGACCTGACGGGCAACGCTGCCATGAGGCTCTTCAGTGCGAATAGTCGCCACTAACGCATGATGTTCATAATCCCAGAATGTCAGGGGGATATCCGCATGCTGACGCAACCATGAATGAGCGCCATCAGCGCCAACCACTAAACGGGCTGTTAGCATGCGACCATCGGATAATGTCATGAAAGCTTCATTTTCTCCCCAGGCAATATGTTGTAAAGCCGCAGGCGTCAGCATAGTCACGTCCGGCAGGTTTTCCGCTTTTTCCCATAACATCTCACGGATAACCCGGTTTTCAATGATATGACCAAGATATTCCAGGCCATATTCAGCCGCGTTGAACCGAATGCGGCCAAAGCTATCCCGGTCCCAAACTTCTATTCCCTGATAAGGGCTGGCTCGCATATCCAGAATATGTCGCCACACGCCAAGATGCTGTAACAGGCGCTCACTGGCAGCATTAATTGCAGAAACCCGCAAAGCATACTCTTCTCCGGCATAAACCGATTGAGCAGGCGGATAGCTTTCTACCACCGCCACCCGCAAACCACTGCCCTGTAAGCCACAGGCAAGCGCCAGACCCACCATACCGCCACCAGCGATAACCACATCAAATGATTGCATAATATAACGTCCTCTTATTTTGTCTGCTTTATCTGCGGTTATCTTTGGATGACCCAGCCCAGAGTCTGACGGGCCAGCATATCCCGCACAGGAGAAAATTTTTCCATCGCCATCAAACCAAGATTGCGCCCAGCTCTTAATGGAAAATAATGATTGGCAAATATCCTGATCAATCCATCAGTAATACCAATGGTATTTTCCCGATCTAAAACCCGTTGCTGTTGATAATTAGCCAACACCGGGTAAGCACCAATATCCTGACCAGTCGCAAAAGCCTCAGAAATAATCTTAGCCAGTGTCATCACATCCCGCATACCAAGATTAAAACCCTGACCGGCAATCGGGTGTAATGTTTGTGCGGCATTACCCACCAGCGCCAATCGGTGGCTGACTTGTTGATTTGCAGTGGATAGTGTGAGTGGATAACTGTGGCGCCAGCCGGTTTCCAACATTTTGCCCAGTCGCCAGCCAAATGCCCGCTGTAACTGCTTCAGAAACTGCTCATTATCCCAGCCAGCTATTTCCTTTCGCCGATCCAACTGATGGCACCATACCAATGAACTCCGCCCCCCAGACATTGGCAGCAAAGCCAGTGGGCCATATTCCGTGAAACGCTCAAATGCCCTGCCCTGTGGATGCTCTGACGTCAGTACATTAGTAATCACGGCAATCTGTCCATAAGGGTGCTGCTGCCACTGAATATTACAGGATTGACCCATCGCGGAATGGCTGCCATCTGCGGCGACCAGCAATTCACCTTGCAGTTGATCGCCACTGTCTAGGGTAACGGTCACTGATGATATCGTTCTTTCAACGGTCAAAACTTTGGATGGACAATATAATGTCACGCCGGGAGCATTTTTCAGTAAGCCGAACAAGCACTTGCCAGCATCATACAGTTCGACAACATTACCTAAAGCCGGAATGTGATATTCTTTCGCATAAAGGTTCACAAACCCTGCATGACCACGGTCACTAACATGAACGTGAGTTATTGGTATCACATAATCTTCCAGTACAGACCAAACCCCGATCTGTTGTAAACGCTGACAAGTACCGTAAGCCAGCGCTATCGCTCTGGCATCAAAGCCGGGGTGCTTCTGCTCCGGCTCTGCTGCTTCAATCAGGGAAACATGAATCTGCCCCTTGCTCAGGGAAGATATTGCCAGCGCAAGTGTCGCGCCGGTCATGCCCCCTCCAACGATAATCACGTTCATATCTTAACTTAACCCTGTTTTGCTTTCGCCATCAGAGCTTCAATCTCATCAGCTTCTTTAATCACACTGGCTGTCAGGTTTTCGTTACCGGTTTCAGTGATCAAAATGTCATCTTCAATTCGGATGCCGATACCTCGATATTCCAGCGCCACATCGGCATCCGGTGCAATATAAAGTCCGGGTTCAACCGTTAATACCATTCCCGGCTCCAGAATACGGTCACGTTCTGCACCATAGCGCCCAACATCATGCACATCCAGACCCAGCCAATGGCTGAGGCCATGCATAAAGAATTGGCGATAGGCTTTGGTTTCGATTAAATGTTCAACTTCACCGTGCATAATGCCCAGTTTCACCAGTCCTTCCACCATAATCCGCACAACATGTTCTGTTACTTTGTTGATGCTGACGCCCGGTTTATACAATTCCAATGAAACCTTCAGCGTTTTCAGTACGATATCGTAAATTTCACGCTGGGCGCGGGAGAACTTGCCATTCACTGGGAAAGTACGGGTGATATCTCCGGCATAACCCAGATATTCACAACCTGCATCAATCAACACCAAGTCACCCTCTTTCATCCTGCTTTCATTCTCGGTGTAGTGCAGAATACAGCTATTTTCACCACTCCCGACAATCGTATTGTAAGAAGGATAACGCGCACCCTGATGCGTAAATTCGTGATGAATTTCAGCTTCCAGTTGATATTCAAACATGCCTGGGCGGCAAATCTTCATCGCACGCGTATGTGCTTGTGCGCTGATTTCACCGGCTCGGCGCATAATTTCAATTTCTACCTTGGATTTGAATAACCGCATTTCATGTACCCAAGGACGCCAGTCAGTTATCGTTAAAGGGGCTGAAAGATTACGGCGACCGCCTTTTCTCAGTGTATCCAGCGCCTGGAAGATAATGTCATCCGCATAAGCAAATTCACCCTGTGCGTGATAAACCACATCCAGACCATTTAACAGCTGATAAAGCTCTTCCTGGATATCATCAAAAGGCAAAGCTCGGTCAATACCCAGTTTTTCTGGCGCCGCTTCTTGCCCAAGACGGCGGCCAAACCAAATTTCCGCCGTCAAATCACGTGTTCGATTAAAAAGAACACTATGATTATGCTTATCATCACTTTTAATTAATATCAGCACAGCTTCCGGTTCATTGAATCCAGTCAAATAAAGGAAATCGCTGTGCTGACGATAGGGATATTCATTATCCGAATTTCGGGACGCAGGCGGGGCAGAAAAAATAATCGCTGCGCTGGCCGGAGCCATTTTTGCCAGTAAAGCCTGACGGCGGGATAAATATTCTTGTTTGATCATACCCTCTCCTGCGACTTAGTTAATTATTTTGAGTTCAATAAACAGCAATTAATGCAATGTTGGCTTATCATTTTTTGCAATTAAAACAGCTTTAGGCTGAGTAAAAGCGATGTAGCAAAGCTGAGCGGCAACCCGCACATATTCAAGCACTTCCTCCAGCGCCTGAGCCAGCTCTTCTTGATCATCCCCTTCTTCATAGCCAAGCAGACCGATATTACGCAAATCACCCACAATCTCACCGATCTCTTTTTTATCGGTGAGTTTTGGTTGCACAACACCCAACCCCAACAAGAAATGGTTCACCCAACCAGCCAAGGCATCCGCCCGTTCAAACACATTATCTTCCTCATCGGGCAACAGTAAATGGAATGCAAAATGATTGTCATCCAATGATTCAAATGTAATTTCACGTAATTCACGCAATTGTTGAGCTAATGGATGGGAAAAAGCCATTCCATCATTGGCTAAATCATGAACTAAAGCTTGCCAACTACTATCACGGGCGCCACCGCACAGTAAGCCACTAATCAACCCATGCATCTCAGCCGCTGTCAGCGCCACTGACTGCTGATGTAATATTTCGTCAAAAGATTGATAATCTGGTAATGAATTCTGTATAGACATGTGTATTGGTCATCGTTGACGGTGTAAGTTCATGCTATGCTACCACCAAGGGGAGTCGCTATACCAGACAGCAGTCATAGCTAATCGTGAGTTGTCTGTCGGTATCGCACTGTAACGATTGGCGTCTTGCTTTATCCTATCATCAGGAATAAAAGCCAAGGCGCAGTAATAAGTCAGGAAGGGGTCATGTCTGCACAACCAGTAGATATCCAGATTTTTGGGCGGTCATTACGTGTCAATTGTCCATCAGAGCAAAAAGAAGCATTGCTGGCTGCCGCGGTGGAACTTGAACAACGTTTAGAAGATTTAAAAGAACGCACCAGAGTAACCAATACTGAACAACTGGTTTTTATTGTGGCACTGAATATCTGTCATGAGCTGGCACAAGAAAAAGTGAAAACTCGTGACTATGCCTACAATATGGAACAAAAAATAAAGATGCTTCAACAGACTATAGAACAAGCATTAGTTGAGCAAGGTCGCATCACTGAGCGCACTATTGCGTCAAATGAATGAATTCTATTGATAAATCATACAGTAGTGAGTGAATCATTCTATAATTTAGTTGATTTCTGTGTTTAGTTTCATACAATAGGTTACATAAAGTTGCTTAGTAAGCGTAAGCGCTGAATAAATTTCTCTGAGATGTTCGTGAACGGGGAAAGTCCCCTGAGCCGATATTTCATACATGATAGAATGTAGTGCTCCGCAGCCGGTGTGCATGCTCGGTCCGTCCGAGAAGCCTTAAGGATGCGATGCTGCGTTCACCTTGAACCAAGGGTTCAAGGGTTACTACCTGTAACGGCATCTTGGAGAACCCCAACTTTAATCACTACTCGCATTAACAGGCAGGTTCCATGCTATCAGCTCCCCTGTTATCACTCAGACAGAGCATCAGAAAGAAAATACGCCGGCAACGCCGTGAACTCCCCCCTGAACAACAAGCCCTTTTTGCGAACCAAGCCGCGGAAAAAGCTGTCAACCACCCCAGAATTCACCAAGCCAATAAAATTGCACTATTTCTTTCATTTGATGGTGAACTTGACACCCGACCGCTAATCAAGCAACTCTGGCAACAAAATAAACAGATCTATTTGCCTGTACTTCACCCTTTCAATCGCCGCCATCTGCTGTTTTTAAGCTATCAACCAAATACGCCACTTGTCAGAAATCGTTTCAATATAGAAGAACCGCCACTGGATGTTCAGCAGCTTTTACCATTATCTGAGCTGGATATCATGATGATCCCGCTGGTTGCTTTCGACCACACAGGACAGCGACTTGGAATGGGGGGTGGCTTTTACGATCGTACATTGAGCCAATGGCGACAAAAAAATTTCTATCCGATTGGCCTGGCTCATAACTGCCAATTAGTCGATACATTACCTTCAGCCGAGTGGGATATCCCATTACCAGAAATCATCACTCCCGAAAAAATCTGGCAATGGCAGTAAAAAAATAGGCGCCTTACATAAAGCGCCCATTTACGACATAGCAAAATAATCAGTAAAGCAGGCGAGAACGGATGGTACCCGGCAAAGCTTTCAATTCCTGGAATACCATTTCCGCCTGAGCAGGGTTCTCAGTCATAATATCAATCACCACATATCCCATATCCCCGCTGGTACGCAGGTACTGAGCGGCGATATTAATATCCTGTGCAGCAAACACCTGGTTAATGCTATTCAATATACCTGGACGATTTTCATGAATATGTAAAAACCGGTTGGTATCATCAGCATGAGCAGGAAGAGAAACTTCCGGGAAGTTGACGGCTGATAAGGTAGAACCATTATCAGAGTATTTCGCTAACTTTCCTGCTACTTCATAACCAATGTTTTCCTGCGCTTCCTGTGTAGAACCACCGATATGCGGAGTCAGCAATACATTATCAAATTTCAGCAAAGGCGACTCAAACAGATCATTATTGGTTGCGGGTTCAACTGGAAATACATCTACAGCCGCCCCTGACAGGTGTTCACTTTCCAGCGCTTCACACAACGCCGGAATATCCACCACTGTTCCGCGTGAAGCATTGATCAGGATAGAACCCGGTTTCATCAATGCCAGTTCCTGCGTACCCATCATATTCTTCGTTGATGGCGTTTCTGGTACGTGTAAACTGACCACATCACTCATATTCAGTAATTCTGATAAATGACGAATCTGATGGGCATTACCTAATGGCAGTTTGTTCTCAATATCGTAGAAGTAGACATCCATACCAATACTTTCAGCCAAAATACCAAGCTGAGTACCAATATGACCATAACCGATAATACCCAGTTTTTTACCGCGCACTTCATAACAGCCCTTGGCCTGTTTATCCCATACGCCGCGATGCGCTCTAGCATTTGCTAAAGGAATACGGCGCAGTAGTAACAATAGCTCACCAAGTACCATCTCAGCAACAGAACGGGTATTAGAAAATGGTGCGTTAAAGACGGGGATACCCCGTTTGGCCGCTGCTTTTAGATCAACTTGGTTGGTGCCGATACAGAAGCAACCCACAGCAACCAATTTTTCGGCTGCCTGGAAAATATCTTCTGTCAATTGTGTGCGAGAACGGATCCCAACAAAATGGGCATCACGAATTGCCTCTTTTAACGCCTGGGAATCTAACGCCCCTTTATGATATTCGATATTGCTATAGCCCGCTCCCCGCAGGTTTTCCACCGTGCTCTGATGTACACCTTCCAATAGCAAAAATTTTATCTTGTCTTTTTCTAGAGATACCTTAACCATTTACCCTGCCTATTGTTACGTCAATTTTCATTACATTTAAGTTTCATTCTCTCAACATAACAAAAAAAACAGACACGGCAATACAAACGATTGCTATTCCTACCAAATAAGTCTTAATAAGATAGTTATTATGCGGAATAAAATGATATGGAGAAGAATAAAGTCAGGATTTAGGTTATCTAATAATTAGATATATGAGATATATCACTAAATTTCCACTGATTATTAAAAGTAAAAAATTTTTAAGGGCGAAAGACTCCGCCCTCTATGAGCAATATTATTGGGTGATGATTTTCACTCCATCTAATGTTCCCATCAATACAACATCCGCGCCCCGATTAGCAAACAGACCGACAGTGACTACACCGGCGATACGATTAATTTTATTCTCTAACTCAACAGGATCGATAATTGCTAAATTATGCACATCCAGGATCACATTGCCGTTATCAGTCACAACGTTCTGGCGATATTCTGGTAAACCACCCAATTTAACCAATTCACGGGCAACATATGAACGGGCCATTGGGATCACTTCAACCGGTAAAGGAAATTTACCCAATACATCAACTTTCTTAGAAGCATCAACAATACAAATGAATTTTTTCGCTATTGCAGAAATAATTTTTTCGCGAGTCAATGCGGCGCCGCCGCCTTTAATCATCTGCATATTGCCATTGATTTCATCCGCACCATCAACATAAATATCAAGAGAATCCACTTCATTACAGTCGAATACAGGAATTCCCAGGCTTTTTAACTTTTCGGTAGAAGCCTCAGAGCTGGATACAGCCCCTTTAATCTGATCTTTAATTGAGCCAAGGGCATCAATAAAATGCGAAGCCGTTGAACCCGTCCCCACACCGACAATCGTCCCGGGAGTGACAAATTCGAGCGCTGCCCAACCTACTGCTTTTTTCAGTTCGTCCTGAGTCATATCAATTCACCAACCTATATCAGTTACAAGAAAAGCCTGTCAGCCAGTATAAACAATAATTTGCCTCATCTACTGGAAAAATATGGCATAGTGCTATGCAGAACAATCAATGGAGAATCTTTCTGTAATGAAACGCCCTGATTACCGAACACTGCAAGCCTTGGATGCTGTGATCCGTGAGCGCGGTTTCGAACGCGCAGCCCAGAAACTCTGTATCACCCAATCCGCAGTTTCTCAACGTATCAAGCAGTTGGAAAATTTGTTCGGTCAGCCTCTGTTAGTGCGCACCGTTCCTCCACGCCCCACCGAACAAGGGCAAAAGCTGCTGGCGCTACTGCATCAAGTAGAATTATTGGAGGAACAATGGCTAGGTGATGAATCTGGTACAGATACTCCACTGCTGCTTTCACTGGCAGTTAACGCCGATAGCCTGGCAACCTGGCTGTTACCGGCACTGCACCCAGTGCTCGGTGATTTACCGATTCGGCTGAATATTCAGGTTGAAGATGAAACCCGTACTCAAGAACAATTAAGAAGAGGCGAAGTTGTTGGGGCAGTCAGTATTCAACCACAACCATTACCCGGTTGTCTGGTGGATAAACTAGGAGCCCTAGATTACCTGTTTGTTGCGTCGCCAGAATTTGCTACCCGATATTTTCCAAATGGGGTTACCCGTTCAGCATTATTGAAGGCGCCCGCGGTAGCATTCGATCACCTGGATGATATGCATCAGGCATTTTTACAGCAGAACTTCGATTTATCGCCGGGCAGTGTTCCATGCCATATCGTCAACTCATCTGAAGCTTTTGTGCAGCTGGCAAAACAAAGTTCTACCTGTTGTATGATCCCTCATTTACAAATTAGTCAGGAACTGAAAGAGGATGAACTGATCGACTTGACGCCGGGTTTATGTCAGCGCCGGATGCTCTATTGGCATCGTTTCGCACCGGAAAGCAGAACAATGAAAAAAGTGACTGACGCCCTGTTGAAAATTGGGCGTCAGATGTTAAGGCAAGATGACATGAATTAAGGTTTTAGCTCAAACACAACATCAACCTGATCGCTAAAACTGATGGTGTCCTGTTGGTAAGTTTCATTCACACCAGCAGCCCCTCCCGCCAGCACGACATCATTATTGCGGTATTTCATATAGGAAATATCTGGCGCTCGATAATTGATGCTGTATATCGGGCCAAGTTTACTGCTAAAGCCTTTCGCTAATATATCAGCCTGCTCAATCGCATTCTGAATGGCTTTTTGTCGGGCTTCATCACGATATTTTTGTGGATCGACCACACCAAACTGAACAGATGAGATCTCATTCAAGCCAGCTTTTAATGCACCATCAAGCAAAATATTAAGATGATCCAACTTACGGACCTTCACTTCCACCGAACGGATTGCACGATAACCTTTTAGCACAGACTTGTCGGATTCTCTGTCATACTCATAGTCAGGTTGAGTACGCAGATTCGCCGCATTAATATCTTTCTTTTCAATACCATTCTCTTTTAGAAAATCAAAATACTTAGCAACAAGCTCATCAACCTGTTTTTTAGCGCCAGAAGCCTCTTTGGCGGAAATATCGACGTTAATTATCAATGTTGCCATATCCGGTTCTGCTTTAATTACCGCATTACCAGAAGTCACAATATGAGGGACCACGGGTAAATCAGCTGCCTGCGCAGAGAGCGGTACGCCTCCTGCACTTAACATTGCAGCCAACCCTAATGATTTTAATTTCACCACAACCTCCGTATAAAATCTGTCACAAAAAGAGTTTATCCCCGGAAAAACCGAAACATGCATGGGATAAATAAAACACTAACACACCCACTGTATGCAAAAAAAGTGTCCAAGTTAACCAGAAATTATCAATCCCTGTTTAGCAAGTTGCCAGGCTATATACCACATGACAATACAGATAAATCCATTAATAATTCGTTGAGAACATGGTTTACTCAGTGCAGGGGAAAACCAGGCAGCGAGGAATGCCAGAGCAAAAAACCAGCTAATGGAAGCGCTTGCAGCACCAAAAGTAAACCAGGGCCTGAGTTCTGAAGATAATTGACCACCAATACTTCCCAGTATAACCAAGGTATCCAGATAGACATGTGGATTTAACCAAGTAACAGCAAAGATAATCGCAATTACCCGCCAGCGACTCCTCGCTATATTGTCAGTCTGTGTGAGTTCCGCATTCACAAGCAGGACCATACGAAAAGCTCTCCAGCCATACCACAATAAAAAAGCAACCCCTCCCCAAGTGACAAATTGCAGTAGTAAAGTTGACTGACCAAGCAATGCACTCCCTCCAAATACGCCGGCGCCAATCAGAAAACCATCGCTGATAGCACACAAAGTTGCACTCATCAGATGAAATTGTTTTCGGCTCCCTTGCTGCATAACAAAGGCATTTTGTGGACCAAGAGGTAAAATCATTGCAGCACTGAGAAAAAAACCCTGCAAAAATGTCGATAACATAAAAAAACTCCTCAATAATTATTCATTTTGCTCTTCCAATGTTCAGAATATTAAGAAGAATAGCTCATTAGAGGAAATAAATGCTTCTAATCGATCATAAGAAATTTTAATAGTCAGCTAAAAAACCGGCTATTACGGGAAAAACATTTAGTTAATTCAAAGGAAATTAGGCAAATACACACTTAAAACATTAATTAATCGATTAATTCTGTAAGAATAAGAGGAAGAGGTTATTTTGAAAAAAATTACTGGTTTCATGTTGTTAGCAGTCATTATTATTACTGCACTTACTATCAGAAGCTACTATTTAATTCGGAATGATGTTGAAGAAACATTAAACCAATCTGAAATAATTGAATACTATATTGGTACAGCAAATATTACCGATGTAGAGCTCAGTAATTATCAGCCTTTCTTATGTAAAAAAGGCTGTGAGCGTTTTATCCTTAAAATACAAGGTGAAAAAGGCTATGGGTCCATCGCTGCCGATATTAATTTACATGACTCAAGTGTTTTAGCTGCTGTACTTTGCTTGCCCGATAACAAGAAAATAACACTGACAGAAGATATCAACGATGATTTTGTTAAAAACAATCTTGATACTCTATGTCAATAAAATAAACCTGCTGGAATAAGCTGGATAGTCCGCGCCATTCACGGCGCGGCACCTAATTTACAGACAAAAGCTTATAGCCTCTTTACATAATCGGATTATCATCATCAAACCCATCGCTTGACTAACCGATCATTTTATTCTGCACCGTAGCCTGATTCTGATGCAAATAAACATCCATTTGCGGATAAGGAATACCGATATTGTGTTTATCCAATGTACGTTTAAAGTTTTCCATTAAATCCCAATAAACATCCCAAGCATCACCATTGGTCGTCCATACACGCACAATAAAATTCAGCGAAGAAGGCGCCATTTCATGCAAACGGATTGTCACACCTCTATCATGTTGAATGCGACTGTCTACCGCAATAATATCACCCAGTACTTTTTTGACTTCATCAATATCCGCATTATAGGCAACACCGACCATTATTTGCGTCCGACGGTTCGGTTCACGGCTGGTATTAATAACATTATCTGCAATAATTTTCCCATTCGGGATAACAATAATTTTGTCATCAGCTGTACGCAATGTTGTAGAGAAAATCTGCACCTGAACCACAGTGCCTTCAACTGCGCCCAAGATAACATATTCACCGGCCCGGATTGGCCGGAAAGCAACCAACAAGACACCGGCAGCAAAGTTGGACAAAGAACCCTGTAAAGCCAAACCAACGGCTAAACCTGCGGCACCAATAACCGCAATCACCGACGCTGTCTGAACCCCTAATTTGCCCAAAACAGCGATAATCGTGAACGCAATTACCGAATAACGGACAATCGCAGCCAGGAAATCTGACACAGTTACATCAATGTCACGCAACGACATAACTCTTTTCACACCCTTGCTGATCAATTTTGCCGCCATCAACCCCAAAACAAGGATTAGAACAGCAGCAACCATATCGACCAGATACTGAATGATTAAATCCTGATGATTAATAAACCAGCTTGTAGCCTCATTAATACCACCAGACAGACTGATATCTTCCATTAAAACCACCTTGATTATTTAGCTATTAAACTATAATTAACAAAATTACCTCATTGCTACTCTTCATAGCAAGTATCGATAGCAAGAAAAACCTATCGCACCAGAAAATTATTCTGGTTCATATACAAATAGTTACCAGTAATTTTTTCGCAAAATAAAATCCCGATAATCGGACAACATATCAATAAAATCCTTAGTACCACAAAAAGCCAGACTCTCATTATCGTAATAACTCATGCCTTCTTCTATCTCATCAGTTTCAAACTCAAGCTGATTAGCACGAACCATAACTTCTTCGTCATCCATTAGCAGCGTATATTCATGACCCACAAGTTGCCATTGGCGTTCACTGCCCTTGATTTCAGCCAGCGCCATGGTGATCTTATCCAGCACAGTCAAGTCACCTTTAACCTCTTCATTCAGCCACTGACCAATAGCTTCGTGATCCATTGAGAATCGGCTAGTCACCTGCCCAGTGACACCTAGCAAAAATTCGTAGTCCATCATTACCTCCGGTGCGCTCTTCTTCGTTTTAATATTTCCCCAGCAATTCCGCCCCAGAATCAGCCCACAAACTGGCTAGAATAGGAGATTTCCAGACTGACACAACAGTGTGGTACTGCACTTAGATGACCGCAATGTGTATCCCCAAGATATTATGTCTAACTTTCATTGGAAGAGAATTCAGCCTCAAAGCCTTGTATGTTTATGGCAGTTAGTGCGAAGCAGGAAAATGGTACTATTCTTAATAATATCTCAGGGAAACAAAAACAGCAAAATCGAACGCTTTGCCTCTGATTGATGAGATACATTCAAGAATATTGCAATACAGCTACTTATTTTCTATCTTGTCTGGGGAAAAAACACTTTCAGGAGCCATGTATGATACGACATATCCTTTTGTTAAAATTCACATCCGATATAAAAGAACAACAATTAGCGGCGATAAAAGAAGCCTTTATTACCATACAGCATCAAATCAAAGGTATTTTTTCTGTTGAGTGGGGAAATAATATAAGTAGTGAAAACAAGAACAAAGGTTTCACACACGCTGTCACAATGACATTTGATGATCATAAAACTATTTCAAACTATCTGTCTCATCCAGCACATGACAAAATAAAAGAGCTCATTATGGATTCTGTCGAAGACATCGTAGTCTTTGATTATGAAGTATAAGGCAGCATAGATAATCTTAAAGAAAGCACTTGAACCACCAGAAAACCATATCTGCTAATCAGTGACCAACATAACAAATATTACCGGCGCGTCTGATAATAATCAGGCACGCCGACTATCGGTCACACCTGTCTACAAGTTACGACCCGGATACACTCTCCAAATCATAGATAACAATTAAATCATACAAAAAATCCGATAGCCAATCTTTATTACACAATAAAGGCCAACCACATTTTCCAATAAGTCATTAACTTAATTGAGATTTAATTCACTACATATAATCAGGAAAAATAATAAAATGGGAGGCTTCCCTCCCATTATTAATATTGAAATCAGCTAAGTTACACTGCGGTTTGGAATATCACATCATCCGCTTTTTCAGTGTATTGATTCAATTGGTCAAAGTTGAGATAACGGTAGGTATCTTCTGCTGTCTCATCAACTTTATCCATAAATTGCTGATATTCTTCCGGTGTAGGCAGACGTCCCAACAGAGAAGCCACCGCAGCCAATTCAGCCGATGCCAGATAGACGTTCGCTCCCGTTCCTAAACGGTTCGGGAAATTACGGGTTGAAGTAGAAACCACCGTTACACCGTCAGCAACGCGCGCTTGGTTACCCATACACAGGGAACAACCAGGTATTTCAATCCGTGCCCCACTCTTACCAAAGATGCTGTAATAACCCTCTTCAGTGAGTTGAGCCGCATCCATCTTGGTTGGTGGAGCAACCCACAAGCGAGTTGGCAATTGGCCTTTATGCTGATCCAGTAATTTACCGGCAGCACGGAAGTGACCAATGTTAGTCATGCAAGAACCAATAAAGACCTCATCGATTTTGCTGTTAGCCACATCAGACAGTAAACGCGCATCATCCGGATCATTCGGTGCACACAGAATTGGTTCTTTGATTTCAGCCAGATCAATCTCGATAACAGCGGTATATTCCGCATCAGCATCGGCTTCCAACAGTTGAGGATCTTTCAGCCAGTTTTCCATACCTGTTACACGACGTTCCAGTGTCCGGCGGTCACCGTAACCTTCGGCAATCATCCATTTCAGCAATACAATATTGGATTGCAGGTATTCGATAATCGGCGCTTTATCCAGTTTAATCGTACAACCTGCGGCAGAGCGTTCCGCAGAAGCGTCCGCCAGTTCAAATGCTTGCTCAACTTTCAGATCTGGTAAACCTTCGATTTCAAGAATACGGCCAGAAAAGATATTTTTCTTACCTTTCTTCTCAACGGTCAGAAGACCTTGCTGAATCGCATAGTAAGGAATCGCATGCACCAAATCACGTAAAGTGATGCCCGGCTGCATCTGCCCTTTAAAACGAACCAGCACAGATTCAGGCATGTCCAAAGGCATTACACCCGTCGCAGCCGCAAATGCCACCAAACCAGAACCTGCCGGGAAGGAAATACCTATCGGGAAACGGGTATGAGAATCACCCCCCGTACCTACGGTATCAGGCAACAACATACGGTTTAGCCATGAGTGAATGATGCCGTCACCCGGACGTAGGGAAACACCACCACGGTTCATGATGAAATCCGGCAAAGTATGGTGGGTAGTGACGTCAACCGGCTTAGGATAAGCAGCCGTATGGCAGAATGACTGCATCACTAAATCCGCAGAGAAACCCAGACATGCCAAGTCTTTCAGCTCATCACGGGTCATTGGACCGGTAGTATCCTGAGAACCAACAGAGGTCATTTTAGGTTCACAATATTCACCCGGGCGAATACCCACAGTACCACATGCCCGGCCAACCATTTTCTGAGCTAAGGAGAAACCACGGTTACTTTTCTCAACCGCTTTCGCCTGACGGAATACATCACTTTGCGGTAAGCCAAGCGACTCACGCGCCTTACTGGTTAAACCACGACCAATAATCAGCGGAATACGACCACCCGCGCGAACTTCATCCAGCAACACATCGGTTTTCAGTTCAAATTCAGCCAATAACTCATTGGTTTCGTGATTACATACTTCACCTTTATAGGGATAGATATCAATCACATCACCCATATTCAGCTTGGTAACATCTATTTCGATTGGCAATGCTCCCGCATCTTCCATCGTATTGAAGAAGATTGGCGCGATTTTACCGCCCAAAACAACGCCACCACCGCGCTTGTTTGGCACAAATGGGATATCTTCGCCCATAAACCACAGCACTGAATTAGTGGCTGATTTACGGGAAGAACCTGTACCGACAACATCGCCGACATAAGCCAATGGGTGGCCTTTTGTATTCAGCTCTTCAATCTGTTTGATTGGGCCAACGGTGCCAGCTTGATCTGGTTCTATACCTTCACGGGCGTTTTTCAGCATAGCCAGAGCATGCAGTGGAATATCAGGACGTGACCATGCATCCTGCGCAGGAGATAAGTCATCTGTGTTTGTTTCACCAGTCACTTTAAATACAGTGACTGTGATTTTTTCCGCCAGTTCAGGACGTTCCAGATACCACTGGGCATCTGCCCAAGAGTGCATAATTTGTTTAGCCTGTGGATTACCGGCTTTCGCTTTTTCTTCTACATCATAGAAGTTGTCAAACATCAACAAAGTATGAGAGAGCGCTTTAGCTGCAATGGGAGCCAGTTCTTCATTATCCAGAGCATCAATCAGGGGGTGAATGTTATAACCACCCTGCATAGTTCCAAGCAGTTCAACCGCTTTTTCTGGCGTGATTAGCGGTGAAGTGGTTTCACCTTTTACAATGGCGGCAAGAAAACCGGCTTTGACATATGCCGCTTCATCAACACCGGGGGGAATACGGTTAATCAGTAGATCTAACAGGAAATCTTCTTCACCTTTTGGTGGGCTCTTCAGTAAATCAACCAGCGCCGCCGCTTGCGCCGCGTCCAATGGCTTAGGGACGACGCCTTGGGCTGCACGCTCGGCTACGTGCTTGCGGTATTCTTCTAGCACGACTCTCTCCTCGCTCTCATTGTCATTTTATCTACCCGGCTGTCTGCACCCGCCTTAGAACCTGTATCATCAGGCTATTGTGTTTTCGCAACAATAACGCAACGCCCACTGGGACAGGCTGTTAGTTATGGTTCTGGGTGCCAGGTCAGAGGATTGCCGGCATAACCTAATCAGTTCAAGTTAAGTTATGCCGAGCTTCGGGCACCCAGTATACCAAAATTTGAATGCGATGTTAATTCGTTCACATAAAAGTAACATTAACTGATAGTAATATTCTGAATTAGCAGTAGATAACGCTATTAAAGTAGATTAATCCGCTGATTTTTGCCAGTAGCACCCACAAAAACCATACTTTTTATACCCTATTTTTTGAACAGGTCATACCAGACATAAAAAAACGGCTTCCATAAATGAAAGCCGCTTAGTTAATTACATCAAACGATTTAAGAAATTATTTCTTTTTCTTCGCCTTAGCATTTGGCAAGTCAGTAATGCTGCCTTCAAAGATTTCAGCCGCCAGACCGACAGATTCATGCAACGTCGGGTGAGCATGGATAGTCAACGCGATATCTTCTGCATCACAACCCATTTCAATTGCCAGACCGATTTCACCCAGTAGTTCACCACCGTTAGTACCTACAATGGCGCCACCGATAATACGGTTGCTTTCTTTATCAAAAATCAGTTTGGTCATACCGTCAGCACAATCAGAAGCAATCGCACGGCCAGAAGCGGCCCACGGGAAAGTTGCTGTTTCATAGCTGATACCTTGCTCTTTCGCTTCTTTCTCAGTCAGACCAACCCATGCAACTTCTGGTTCAGTGTAAGCAATGGATGGAATCACTTTTGGATCGAAATAGTGTTTCTTACCAGAGATAACTTCAGCCGCAACGTGACCTTCGTGAACACCTTTATGCGCCAGCATTGGCTGACCAACGATGTCGCCGATAGCAAAAATGTGCGGTACGTTGGTACGCATTTGCTTATCAACATGGATAAAGCCACGGTCATCAACTTCAACGCCTGCTTTACCTGCATCCAGCATCTTACCGTTAGGTACACGACCGATAGCAACCAGAACTGCGTCATAACGTTGTGGTTCTGCCGGTGCTTTTTTGCCTTCCATCGTGACGTAGATACCATCTTCTTTGGCTTCTACTACCGTCACTTTCGTTTCCAGCATCAGGTTGAATTGTTTGCTGATGCGCTTAGTGAATACTTTCACCACATCTTTGTCAGCCGCAGGAATCACCTGATCCAACATTTCAACAACATCAATCTGCGAACCCAGAGCGTGGTAAACGGTTCCCATTTCCAAACCGATGATACCGCCGCCCATCACCAGCAGACGCCCAGGAACCGTTGTCAGCGCCAGTGCATCTGTAGAATCCCATACGCGAGGGTCATCATGAGGGATGAATGGTAATTGGATAGGACGGGAACCTGCGGCAATAATGGCATTATCAAAATTAATCGTTGTTGCGCCACTTTCACCTTCAACAACCAGTGTGTTAGCACCGGTAAATTTACCAACACCATTAACAACTTTAACTTTGCGGCCTTTAGCCATACCAGCCAGACCACCGGTCAGCTGATTGATAACTTTTTCTTTCCAGACACGGACTTTTTCGATGTCGGTTTTTGGTTCACCAAAAACGATGCCGTGATTGGCCAGAGCTTTAGCCTCTTCAATAACTTTTGCTACATGAAGCAATGCCTTAGAAGGGATACAACCAACGTTAAGACAAACACCACCTAAGGTAGAGTAACGTTCCACCAGGACGGTTTCCAAACCTAAATCCGCGCAACGAAAAGCAGCAGAATACCCTGCTGGACCTGCCCCAAGCACCACAACCTGGGTTTTAATTTCAGTACTCATCATGACCTCTTAATTGTTTGTCCGGCGGGTCAGACGCCAAAAACGATATATTCCACCGGGACCTACACACCGCGAGCAGTTTACAGAATTGTTAATAACCTGAAAAGCGCGTTAACGTGACAGAACTCGCAACAAACCAACCAGATGCAAGCTGTTTCCCTGCCACAGCAATAACAATCAGGCCGGCGCATGGCCGGCCTTTGAGATTACATCACCAGACGGCGGATATCACTCATTGCATGATTAATAAATGTAATGAAACGCGCACCATCAGCACCATCGATCACGCGGTGATCGAAGGAGAGTGACATAGGCAACATCAGGCGTGGTACAAACTCTTTACCATTCCAGACCGGCTTCATGGATGAACGGGATACGCCCAGGATAGCCACTTCCGGTGCGTTAACGATTGGCGTAAATGCTGTGCCGCCGATACCGCCCAGGCTTGAAATAGTAAAGCATCCACCCTGCATATCAGATGCAGTCAGTTTACCTGCGCGGGCTTTCTTAGACATCTCTGTCAGCTCGCGGGATAAGTCGATGATACCTTTCTTATTGACGTCACGGAACACCGGAACCACCAAACCATTAGGTGTGTCAACTGCCACACCAATGTTGATGTATTTTTTCAGCGTCAGTTTCTGACCATCTTCCGAGATAGAGCTGTTAAAACGCGGCATCTCTTCCAGCGCTTTTGCAACCGCTTTCATGATGAACACCAGTGGGGTGATCTTCACGCCAAGCTGTTTCTTCTCAGCTTCTTGATTCTGCTGTTTACGGAAATTTTCAACTTCAGTGATATCCGTTTCGTCAAACTGTGTAACATGCGGGATCATCATCCAGTTACGGCTCAGGTTAGCACCCGAAATTTTCTGGATACGACCCAGTTCAACTTCTTCAATTTCACCAAATTTGCTGAAATCCACTTTCGGCCAAGGCAGCATCCCCGGCAAACCGCCACCAGCTGATGCAGGCGCAGATTCAGCACGTTTAATCGCGTCTTTTACATAAGATTGAACGTCTTCACGTAGAATACGGTTTTTACGACCTGAACCTTTCACTTTAGCCAGGTTAACGCCGAATTCACGCGCCAGACGACGGATCACCGGTGTTGCATGAACATAAGCACTATTTTCAATGAAATCGTTTTTATCTTCTTCTACGAAGCTTCTGCTCTCCAGAACAGGGACTGCTTTCTCAGATTCAGCCACCGGAGTAGGAGTAGAGGCCGCAGGAGTAGGCGCTGCCCCCGCGACTTCGAAGACCATGATCATAGAATCGGTTTTCACTTTATCACCGATCTTGATTTTAATTTCTTTAACCGTACCGGCGAACGGTGCGGGTACTTCCATAGAGGCTTTATCGCCTTCTACGGTGATCAGTGATTGTTCCGCTGTAACCGTATCGCCTTCTTTGACCATCACTTCGGTAACTTCAACTTCATCACCGCCGATATCGGGTACATGAACATCTCTAGCCGCAGAAACCACAGGTTCCGGCTCTGCCATACGAGAGGATAATGGTATCGCCGCTGATTCTTCAGCAGGTGCAGCTTCTACAGCACCCTCTGCGGAAGCAAAAATCATAATCAGCTTGCCGGTTTCAACTTTATCGCCAACCGCAACGATGATTTCTTTAACAACACCCGCCTGAGGGGATGGAACTTCCATCGAAGCCTTATCACCTTCTACCGTGATCAGCGATTGTTCAGCTTCCACTGTATCGCCAACTTTCACCATGATTTCGGTGACTTCAACTTCATCTGCACCGATATCCGGTACGTTGATTTTGATAGTCATTGATCTTTACCTCTTATGCCAAACGCGGGTTAACTTTCTCTGGATTAATGTTGTATTTCTTGATTGCTTCTTCCACAACATTCACATCAATTTCACCACGTTTAGCCAGCTCACCCAGAGCAGCAATTACCACGTAGGAAGCATCAACTTCAAAATGATGACGCAGGTTTTCACGGCTGTCGGAACGACCGAAACCGTCAGTACCCAATACGCGGAATTCGCTTGCAGGGATGAAGTTACGAATTTGTTCTGCGAACAGTTTCATGTAGTCAGTAGAAGCCACTGCCGGTGCTTCACTCATAATCTGAGCAACATAAGGTACGCGTGGCGTTTCTGTTGGGTGCAACATATTCCAGCGTTCACAATCCTGACCATCACGCGCCAGTTCAGTGAATGAAGTGACGCTGTATACGTCAGAACCTACACCATAATCGTTAGCCAGAATCTGCGCCGCTTCACGAACATGACGCAAGATAGAACCAGAACCTAACAACTGAACTTTACCTTTGCCGCCTTCCAGACTTTCCAGTTTATAGATACCTTTACGGATACCTTCTTCTGCGCCTTGTGGCATTGCCGGCATGTGGTAGTTTTCGTTCAGCGTAGTGATGTAGTAGTAAATATTCTCTTGTTTTTCACCATACATACGCTCCAAACCGTCATGCATAATCACAGCAACTTCATAAGCAAACGCCGGATCGTAAGAAATGCAGTTAGGGATAGTCAGAGATTGAATGTGACTATGACCATCTTCGTGTTGCAGACCTTCACCATTCAGGGTTGTACGACCTGAAGTACCGCCGATCAGGAAGCCACGAGCCTGTTGGTCACCTGCTGCCCAGCATAGGTCGCCAATACGCTGGAACCCGAACATAGAGTAGTAGATGTAGAACGGAATCATTGGCAGGTTGTTGGTGCTGTAAGAAGTCGCCGCCGCCAACCATGATGAACCGGCACCCAGCTCATTAATACCTTCTTGCAGGATCTGGCCTTTCGCGTCTTCTTTATAGTAAGCAACCTGCTCACGGTCCTGCGGAGTATACTGCTGACCATTAGCGCTGTAGATACCAATCTGACGGAACAGACCTTCCATACCGAAGGTACGCGCTTCGTCGGCAATGATTGGAACCAGACGATCTTTGATTGACTTATTCTTCAACATCACATTCAGTGCACGAACAAAAGCGATAGTGGTAGAAATCTCTTTGTTTTGTTCTTCCAGCAATGCACCAAAATCTTCCAGCGTTGGCAGTTCCAGCTTTTCTTCAAAATGCGTACGACGGCTTGGCAAATAACCACCAAGCGCTGCACGACGTTCATGCAGGTATTTGTACTCTTCAGAGTCTTTATCGAAAGTCACATATGGCAGATTTTCGATTTGCTCATCAGCAACAGGAACATTGAAACGATCACGGAAATGGCGAACGCCTTCCATATTCATCTTCTTAACCTGATGAGCAATGTTTTTGCCTTCAGCCGTATCACCCATACCGTAACCTTTGATGGTCTGAGACAGGATAACGGTTGGTTTTCCAGTGGTTTCCTGCGCTTTTTTCAAGGCAGCAAATACTTTCTTAGGATCATGACCACCACGGTTCAGCGCCCAAATCTGATCATCAGTCATGTCTTTGACTAATTCTGTCGTTTCTGGGTAACGGCCGAAGAAATGCTCACGGACATAAGCGCCATCTTTGGATTTGAACGTCTGGTAATCGCCGTCCAGAGTTTCGTTCATCAGTTGGATCAGTTTGCCGCTGGTATCTTTACGCAGCAATTCGTCCCAACGTTCACCCCAAAGAACTTTAAGAACCTGCCAGCCCGCGCCGTTGAAGATACCTTCCAGCTCGTTAACAATTTTGCCATTACCCGTAACCGGGCCATCCAAGCGTTGCAGGTTACAGTTGATAACAAATACCAAGTTATCCAGTTTCTCGCGGGTTGCGATAGTAATCGCACCTTTGGATTCCGGCTCATCCATTTCACCGTCACCCAGAAATGCGTAAACGGTTTGCTTGGAGGTGTCTTTCAAACCACGGTGTTCCAGATATTTAAGGAACTTAGCCTGATAGATAGCGCCAATTGGCCCCAATCCCATTGAAACCGTTGGGAATTGCCAGAATTCAGGCATCAATTTCGGATGCGGATAAGAAGACAAACCGTTACCATGAATTTCCTGACGGAAATTATTCATCTGCTCTTCAGTCAGACGGCCTTCAAGGAAAGCACGCGCGTAGACGCCAGGAGAGATGTGGCCTTGGAAATAAACCAAATCACCGCCGTCATTTTCATTGCGGGCACGGAAAAAGTGGTTAAAACAAACTTCATACATGGTCGCTGAAGACTGGAATGAAGCCATATGACCACCTAATTCCAGATCTTTTTTAGATGCCCGCAAAACAGCCATCACAGCATTCCAGCGAATAGCAGAGCGAATACGGCGCTCCAGCTCCAGGTTGCCAGGGTAAGCAGGCTCATCCTCAACAGCAATGGTGTTGATATAATCGCGGTTAGCAGCGCCTGCCGCAACATTCACGCCACCTTTACGTGCTTCGTTTAATACCTGATCAATCAGGAACTGGGCACGCTCAACACCCTCTTCACGGATGACCGATTCGATCGCCTGTAACCAGTCGCGAGTTTCGATCGGATCCACGTCATTTTTCAAAATGTCTGACATGGTGTATTCCTTATCTGTTATCTGTTTCTAATGATTGTTTTGGAGCCTATCTTCCCGTCATACCCTTTGACGTTCAGCCGGTCATGACTGGAAGATAGGCCCTCACTGTTGTTGCCGCTAGCGCCCTCAGTAAAGGGACTCGACTAGCTATGCAGACGCAGCAAACTTCAGGATCTGCACAGCTAATTTTATTCCGGATGTTGTTGGAGATGCCGCAATGATCGCTCCCGGCGGGTATGCTCACGGCTGAGATCCAATAAAACATCTTCAATAAAGGCTAAATGGCGATGGGAAGCCTCACGGGCTTTCTCTGGTTGCCTCGCCATAATAGCTTCAAAAATTTTCGCTCGATGATCGCTAACTGCTGTCAGCATTTCCCGGCGGGTATACAAAAACTCAAAATTCTGCCGGATATTTTGTTCCAGCATAGATGCCATACAGCGCAATAAATGAAGGAGAACCACATTATGCGCCGCTTCGGTAACAACGAGCTGGTATTGCAGAACAGCATCGGACTCAGCATTAACATCACCACTTTGCTGTGCTTGTTGAATAATCAGGTGATGTTCCCGAATGCGTTCAAAATCTTCGTCAGTTCCACGCAATGCCGCGTAATAGGCTGCGACACCTTCCAAAGCATGGCGGGTTTCAAGGAGATCAAACTGAGATTCTGGATGACCAGCTAGCAGTTGCGCCAGTGGATCACTGAAACTTTGCCATAGGTCACTCTGAACAAATGTTCCCCCACCCTGACGGCGAAAGAGAAAACCTTTGGATTCTAACCGTTGAATAGCTTCGCGCAGTGAAGGGCGTGACACATCAAACTGTTTCGCCAACTCACGTTCAGGCGGCAATTTCTCCCCCGGACGTAAAGATCCTTCAAGGATGAGATGCTCGAGACGCTGCTCAATAACATCTGATAATTTTGGTTGGCGGATTTTGCTATAAGCCATATTTACTGTAAGCCAGTTAATGGATAAACACTGCTTCGGTCCCTACCAGAGTCAATTGGTAATACCAATTTAAACTACAGGGCCATAAAAGTAACAAAGTATTCACCAGCTGTCCATAAAGACCTTGAGCTAAATCATAAAAACCTGCAAATTTTAACAATTTTTTTTAAAAATTAGCAAAAATTGATAACTAATAGGTTAATAAATCCTCTGCAATGATATTTTAACCTAATCTTTTGAAACGTATAAATAGATATAATGAATCGTTACAGCAAAGAAATAGTTGAATATTTATTTAAAAAGTGTAGATACCAAATCATCACTTGTTGATTTTAAACACAACGACTATTTCATTAGATTATAAATGTAGCTCAAATCAGCAAAACAGAATGGTTAAAACCTGTGATCAGAAAGGAATATTTGCAAAATATGTGAGGAACCACCAGCAATAGTCCTACATAACTCTTGCTGATGGAAAGACGTACTATATTAAAACCAATAGCGGGTTTGTTCATTCCACCCTTTTTTATACATACAGGATGAAATTACCCAACGTCTTGAAGATTCATTTTTATCCCAACGATTAACTTCAGTTTTTGGCACAGTAACGTAATGATTACAAGATTTATCTTCTTTCTTGTCTTCATCTTTGCAGGAAAAACGTTTTGTCTCGAAAGAATGAACAACTTCGCTGGTCCAGTCTGATGGTAATTGAGAATAACCAAATGCCTTACATTCAGCATAATCCCTGTCTCTTTCATACTGAGTTGCTCCTGGTTTTTCCCACGATGTACAACCGGTTAATAAAGTAAATAATATAATTAAAGGAATAATAGTGATTTTTTTTATAGAATTCATAAAAAAATGCTCCAAACAAAACCAAAAAAAATAATCAAGGAAATTAAATTAGAATTTAAAAGTTCCCCTAATACGGTAACTATTATCTTCAATAGGTAGTCTTCCACCAGATTGTATAATTTGTCTGTCTTGGATTGATGTATTTTTATCAAAATCAGTCACCGGATGCGGATTATTTACTTTAACTTCAGTACCCGAAATTATATCTTTGACATTACATTCAAAATAATCACAGGTTGAAACATAGCCATCAGTAAGACGTGGCATAGAAGAACATCCTGTAATCACAAATATTGATAATAAAGTAATGAGAAATTTCTTCATTTTTAACATCCTTAATTTGCTGTATATATTATAAAAATTTAACTTAAATTAAAACCATATAAAAAGAGAGATCATTTCTTACGATCAAGTAAATAATATCTACATATGCATTTTATCTTTCTGGCATTCCACCGAATATCAGAACAATATTCCCCCAGAGAAAAATATATATTCTTATCACTGGGAAGAATCTGCTTTATTGGTACTTCATTAACACCAAAGAATAACAGGCCAGATAAAAAGCATGAAATAATTAATGTTTTCATACAGTTAAAAATAATTAATGAATATAAAACCCCATCTTATAAGATACCAAAAGACATACAGTGACTTTATCTGTTGTATTAACGGTTATCCTCTCCATCTTCCACATACTCCAATATATCTCCGGGCTGACATTGTAAATATTTACAAATTTTTTCCAGCGTCTCTATACGGATACCTTTTATTTTGCCATTTTTCAGCAATGATAGATTTTGCTCGGTAATACCAATAATTGCAGCCAGTTCTTTAGACTTTACTTTCCTTTTAGCTAAAATCACATCCAGTCTTATTATAATACTCATGACGATTCTCAGATAAAATAACGCTGCTCATCGCTTATTTTCTTTGATTCACGCATAATTAAGCTAACTATCAGAAGGAACACACCAAACATAATAATAAACAGAGACTCTGAACCAACGCCAAACGAGAAACTAAATACCCGTTGCCCTTTTACTAAATCCACAGATAGAGCCATTCCTTTTAACATATTAATCACAGGGTAAAGAAGTTGCTCCAGAATCATCAGAAAGCCAATAATACATGAACCGGAAATATTACGGTTACTCCATATTTCACCTTTAGCAAACCGGAAAAACATAATGCCAATTAATACGTAGGATGACGTTGATATAATCGGGGGTATCGTATCCAGTGAGATATAAAGCACTTGACTTAATAAAGATTGCTTAAATCCTTTTGCAACCAATGCCGGCATAAAATCGCTACACATCTGAAGGGCAGCCTGACGAGTGGTGTCATGCCATAACGACCAAGAAGCAATATGGAACCCCATATCACCAATTGCCATAACGGAAGCAATAATAATAGCCAAAAAGCTAAGTAGCCTGATTCTGGGATTAGTTACAAGCTCTTGTTTACCACACATTTTGTGTCATTCCATATACATGTTCAACTAAACTTTTGTTAAAGTACTTCAAAAGTTATCGTATTACAATAAGTTTTTATCATTTAATAAACAGAATATTACCTCGGATGATATGTAAATCACCGTGATTACAGTTGGCAGATATAATTAATTTATTGATAGAAAAGAAAAAAGGAGCTATTTACACGGCTCCCTTTATAGATAATTAACTTATTGAGACTACAAACAAATCAAACCAATGCGCCATAAATTGTCAGAAAAGCAACGACGACAATGATAGAAAAAGTCACCTTTTTCGCCAGTGTCACCGCTGCAACAGGCGTCAGAATTGGGTCAAGATGAGGGTCGCGGCTTAATGAAAACTGAGCAAGCTGACATACCACTTTATATTGTGAAGTTCTCAAATCGCTAAGAGAGGCAACCCACGCCGGTAAAGCCCGCTCACCATGCCCTAATAAGGCATAAGTAATTCCAACTAAGCGAGCAGGGATCCAGTCTAGCCAATTCAATAGACTATCAACGCCAGATTGCGCGCGCTGAAGTGGAGTACCATATTGTGCCAACCACCCCTGATAAGCTCTTAAGAAACAATATCCCATCAAAGCAACCGGCCCTAATTGACCCGCTACAATCAACCAAAAAATCGGTGCCAGGTAATAACGAAAATTTATCCATAGAAGCGCATTTTGCATCTCCCGTAACTCATTTTCTTTACTGGCATCAGAGGTTAAACCATGAATGATGGCGAGGCGAGCGAGATGTTCTCTTAATTGCTTCCTGTCCCCCTGATGAACAATACGAAAATATTCACGATAATCATGCCGTAAGCGCCCCGCGCCTATGCACAGTAAACAAATCAACACCCATAAAATCAGCTCAAAGATCCCGAATATAAGATCATCAAACATTTCAATCAATAGCCATGTAAGTAGCATGACAGCTAATGTCATCAATAGGCTTTTCCATAATGAAAAAGACTTCATGTTGGTAAAAAATGGTTCAAGACGATGATCCAATTGCCAATGTTCACCCATTTTAAACACTCGTTCCCATGCCAACACTAACAACAGTATAAAGAGGGTCATTCTTTCCTACTCCTGCAACAATTGCTGATAATGTATCCAATCGAAATAAGGGCCACCAAACTTCTCTGGAGGCAATCTGATAACAAAACCAAGATAGTAGTTGTTCACTACACAACAGGGTAGCATGTTAAGACCATCAATATTGTTATCACTTCTGGAGCTTTTTAATGACAAAACAAAATTACAGTGCAGATCAGCGCCGTGCTGTTCTGATGGAGCGCTTACAGAACGACATTCCTGCCAGTGTAACCCTCGCACTAAAAGAAGATCTGGGCGGTAATACAGATTTCACTTCTGATATTACCGGTCAGTTAATTCCGGCAGATAAACAAGCCACAGCAATAATTATTACCCGGGAAGAAGGTATTTTCTGTGGGCAACAATGGCTGAATGAAGTTTTCACTCAGTTAGGTGACCAAACCTCCATTGAATGGTTGGTAAAAGACAGTGATGTAATCACCGCCAACCAAAAACTCTGTGTATTACGGGGCCCTGCACCTGTATTGCTGACCGGTGAACGCATCGCTCTGAACTTTATTCAAACTCTCTCTGGTGTTGCAACAGAAGTCAGTCATTATGTCCGCCTTCTTGCCGGTTTAAAAACCCAGCTACTCGATACCCGCAAAACACTGCCAGGATTACGCACAGCCCTAAAGTATGCAGTACTTTGCGGTGGGGGAAATAATCACCGTCTTGGGTTATTTGATGCTTTCCTTATTAAAGAAAACCACATTATTGCCAACGGTTCTATTAAACAAGCCGTAGATAAAGCCCGTTATTCTCACCCTGATGTCCTTGTTGAAGTTGAAGTCGAAACCTTGGATGAACTGATTCTGGCACTGAAAGCCAATGTTGATATTATTATGTTAGATAATTTTACTATTCCAATGATGAAAGAAGCCGTCGCTATCACATCAGGTAAAGCCGCTTTAGAAGTATCAGGTAATATAACCCTGGATACCCTGCGCAGCTATGCCGAAACAGGCATTAACTTCATTTCCGTTGGAGCATTAACCAAACATATCAAAGCATTAGATCTATCTATGCGCTTTCAGTAAACATCAACAATAATATTGATGGTGGTGTAAATCAGCAATCCATAACTAACAGATTTGCGAACACCACCGTAAATATTTTTGAAAACATTGCAATCCAAAAATTTTTTTTCGAGTCAATTCCATAATCTCTATATATTCTATTTTATTTTTTTCCTGTTCCTTCATTATTTATGTCGCAATACAACAACGTGGAGAAAAAACATGAGCCAACAACAAGGATTCACATTAATGGAAATTATGGTTGCTATTGCCATTATTTCCATCTTAAGTGCTATCGGTATTCCCAGTTATCAGGGATATATTCAGAAAGCCGCCTTAACAGATATGTTACAGGCTATTGTACCTTACAAGTCAGGCATAGAACTTTGCAGTTTTGAAACTGAAGATTTTAAAGGTTGCAATTCAGGGGCAGCATCAATTCCCAATAACCATAATAGCAGATATATCGGAAGCATTTCAGTTAAAGATGGAGAAATTACTATTAATGGTCAGCAAAGCCTGAAAGACATCAAGGTTATCTTAAGTCCGACACAAAATATACAAATAGGTACGATTAGATGGATTAATAAATGTGAGTCAGCAAGTGTATCATTAAAGAACCGGTGTCAGGAAGTATTCAAATTTTAATTCATCATTCTTATAAACATATATTTACGCAGGAAACAATAATGAACTCACCTTCAGAAACAGAAAATACATTGATAGAAAGAGAAATTCATGATATTTGTCAGCGCCATCAATCTGTTGTGATAAAAAAAGATGATAATACGATAACAATTGCCAGCAGCGAATTACTTAATGATGATTTATTATCAGCATTACGCTTTATTTCCGGACGTATCGTTAATGTAGAGATTTGGCCACGGGCAAAAATTGAATCAGTATTGCACCAAAATATTTCACTCAATCACTTACCCGAGGAGGAGACATCTTTATTACCCCTCACAACTGATATCAATGCAGATGAGAATGACGCACCAGTCATTCAACTTATTAATCAAACTTTATTAACTGCAATTCAACGGCGTGCATCTGATATTCATTTTGAACCATCCCAGCAAGGTTATCGTATTCGTATCCGGGTTGATGGCGCATTACATCTCTTGTCCTCTCCATCGCCTCAGATGAATGCAAGTATTGCCGCACGTCTTAAAATAATGGCGAAATTAAATATTGCTGAAAAAAGACTACCTCAGGATGGACAATTTGATTGGTATGACGCACAGCACAACTACGCTATCCGTATGGCCACCCTGCCAACAATACACGGAGAAAAAGTTGTGCTCAGGATATTAAATACCATGCGGCAACTGTCGCTGGATCAATTAGATATTCCTAATCAATTATTAAATCAGCTCCAACAAAAACTAGGATTACCACAAGGAATGATTTTAGTTACCGGCCCAACGGGCAGTGGAAAAACAGTAACTTTATATAGCTGTCTACAATATCTGAATCAGAATAAAAAGAATATTTGCAGTGTAGAGGATCCCGTTGAAATCCCACTTAACGGCATTAATCAGACACAAACGAACAGTAAAATTGAACTCAATTTTGCCAAAGTATTACGGGCATTATTACGGCAGGATCCCGATATCATCATGGTAGGAGAAATTCGTGACAGCGAAACAGCCGAAATCTCAGTAAAAGCAGCACAAACAGGCCATTTGGTGCTATCTACACTACATACTAATTCTACCGTAGATACATTATCCCGCCTACAGAATCTGGGTATTTCAGGTTATATGGCAGCGTCTTGTATCAAATTAATTATCGCCCAACGGCTTGTCAGAAAATTATGTCTTCATTGCCGCAATCAACAAACAGAAGAAACAATTATTAATATTGGAAATAATTCTTTACTTATCAGACAATGGCTAGCCGTCGGTTGCGAACATTGTTTTTCCGGCTACTATGGTCGAACCGCTATTTATGAATTTTTGGAAATAACACATGAAATTCAACAAATATTATCAGAACAGAATCCCCAAAATATAAAGAATATTATTATGACTCAAAGAAAAGATACCTTACTTTCATCAGGTATTTTATTAGTAGAACAAGGAATCACTACACTGGAAGAAATTTATCAGGTTACAGGGCAGGAAGAGTAATGAAAATTCATTATCTTTATAATTGGCAAGCAGTTAACAACAAAGGCGAAATATTAAAAGGTAAATCACTATGTGATAACCGTAGAGTTTTATATCAGCAACTTATCCATGCCGGATTGCAACCTTATAATATAAAATGTGAGAAATGGATATTTTACCACCAACAACAGATTGGCTACCGTCTAAATTTTATTCGTCAATTGGCAACACTATTATCATCAGGAATGCCATTACTGAATTGCCTGAATATTCTTATTCGCGAATGTGGCAATCCATTATGGCATTGTGTATTGTCAGATATCAGTAAGAAAATTACACGGGGAGAATCACTCTCCGCCTCATTAAAAAATTATCCATTTCTCTTTCCTCCTTTATTTTGCCAACTCATTTCTGTTGGAGAACTAACCGGGCAATTAGAAATCTGCTGTCAATTATTGGTTAAGCAACAGGAACAACAAGACACGTTGCAGAAAAAAATAACAAAAGCACTGCGTTATCCTCTGATTATTACTGTTGTTGCCAGCATCATTATTTTATTGATGCTGATTTTTGTCTTACCTGAATTTGAACATATTTATCATTCATTTGATGCACAACTTCCTCTGCTAACCCACATTTTATTAATAGCATCAAACTGGCTGATTCAATATGGTGTCTATAGCGCTATTGGGTTAATAGCATTATTTCTATTTTACCTGCAATTACGCCAATACCATACGATATGGATTATCCGTGAAAAAAATCTGATGTTACGTTTACCCGTTATTGCAAAATTAATTAGCTGTCAGCAATTAGGGCAACTTTTTCATATTTTATTTATGACACAAAAAGCCGGCTTGACACTCACCGCAGGGTTAGACAGTGCTATTGCATCAATAAATCACCCGGTCTTTTTAAAAGCGACTAAATTTTTACGAGCCCAAATTAATCAAGGGATACCAATGAGCGAAACACTGAAGCAACAATCCTGTTTTCCTGCATTGTGTCAACAGTTTGTCAGTGTTGGCGAAGAGTCTGGTAATCTAGAACTGTTATTAGGAAATCTCGCCAACTGGTACCAACAACAAGCATTGGAAATTTCTGATAATATGACTCAGTTACTGGAACCAATACTTATAGTCATAATAGCCGCTATTGTCGCCATACTATTGCTCGCAATGTATTTACCTATTTTTCAGCTAGGTACGGTACTGACTTGAAGTAAAAACGATTCTCTGGTTTTGCCTCTAGGTCATCTGCCCCCTTTCGGTTACAATCCCAAAATACTATCAAGTAATATGTAAGGGATAGGATGACTTATATTATTGCACTCACAGGTGGGATTGGCAGCGGTAAAACCACTATCGCCAACGCTTTTGCAGCTCTCGGTGTTCCTCTTGTTGATGCAGATATTATTGCCAGAGAAGTCGTTGCACCTGGAACGTCTGCTTTACAAGCCATTACAGAACACTTTGGTCATGACATATTGATACCAGATGGTAGCCTTAACCGAGCACTATTACGCCAGAAAATATTCATAAATAAACGAGAAAAACAATGGATTAACCAACTTCTTCATCCTCTGATACATCAAGAAACCAGACGGCAATTAGAACAGATAATTGCACCTTATGTTATTTGGGTTATTCCATTATTAGTCGAAAATAATTTGAGGAATCTGGCAGATCGGATCCTGGTCGTTGACGCTCCACCTGAAGTACAAATTAGCCGGGTAGCCGCCCGTGATGGTATTAGCCATCAACAAGTCGAAAATATTTTGGCTGCACAAGCATCCCGTAGTGAGAGACTGGCTTATGCCGATGATGTTATCGCAAATCATGATAACGCACAGACAATTGCTCCTCGTGTTACCGAACTACATCAACAATATTTAAGATTAGCTGAATCAGCCAGACAGGATAATCATGATGAGTGACACAACTTCTACAATCATTTTTGAACACCCACTGAATGAAAAGATGCGATCATGGTTGCGAATTGAATCCTCCCTGCAACAACTCACCAGCCAACGCCATTTAGACTCGCTGGCAAGCAGCCTCGCTTTCTTCCGCACAGTTGCTGAACTACTTGAAGTTCTGGAACGCGGGGAGGTGCGTTCAGAATTGCTAAAAGAATTAGAACGCCAACAAGCAAAATTAAAACAATGGGCTGAAATACCTGATGTTGATGTTAACATCGTCAATAGTTTCAGATTGAAATTGAAAGAGCGGGCTGCTGCATTAAGCAAAGCGCCACGACTAGGGCAATCCCTTAAAGAAGATAAAATTATCAGTATGGTGCGTCAGCGCCTCAGCATTCCAAGTGGCTGTTGTGGTTTTGATCTACCCACCTTGCATTTATGGCTTCACTTGCCGCAATCAGAAAGAGATAAAATAGTTTCATTCTGGATTGATAGCTTGCTACCACTCCAGCAAGCATTGGAAAGTATTTTAGAATTAATCCGCCAATCGGCTATCTTCCGTTCAGAAATCAGTAAAAATGGTTTTCATCAGGATACAGCAGAAGGGGCAGATTTACTGAGGTTACGTTTGCCATTAAAACCTTTACTATTTCCTCAAATTTCTGGTCACAAGACCCGCTTCGCTATCCGTTTTTTACCATTGGATAGTGAAAAAGGAGCCGTACCTGTCCATTTACCATTTGAATTAGCATGCTGCTAACATATCAGGAGAGTGATTATGTCTGAATTATTAATGATTGAATGTCCAACATGTAGTAAAACCGTAGTTTGGGGAGAAATAAGTCCATACCGCCCATTTTGTAGTAAACGTTGCCAGTTAATTGATTTAGGCGAGTGGGCAAATGAAGAGAAACGGATACCAAGCCAAAGTGACAACTCCGATAGTGACGATTGGAGTGAACAACCAGAACAATAATAAATAGCCGCGTTAATCATAATGCGGCTATTTGCAATTTAAGCAGTAAGTAATGCAACAATGCTGCGATTAGCGGGTGGGAATTCGTCAGCAATTAAATCTTTCTGTAATACCCACCGAGAAAGTTGTCCTTCTTTGCCGAAAGGCTCATTCTCCCATCCATCCACCAAGAAGAAATACAGGGTAATCAGCCTGTCAGGGAAATCATGTTCAACCGTTTCTACCAATTCATAATGAGTAGCGGTAATACCAATTTCTTCCTGTAACTCACGCACTAAAGCCTGTTCAGATGTTTCCTCTTTTTCGACTTTCCCGCCAGGAAATTCCCAAAAACCGCCCATATGAGTATCGGCATGACGCTGAGTAATAAAAATTTCATGTTGTGAGTTTCTAATAATTCCAGCGGCTATATACAGGTGTTTCTTTTCCATATTACTATCATCTTTATTTATTCGTTTCAGTTACTAAGCAACCAACAATCAAGGTTCACATCAAAAGTTACCCGCTTAAAACTAACAGTAAAAAGGCGGTTTCCCGCCTTTTTATCATTACTGCAAGCGCCCGTGGCAATGTTTATACTTTTTACCCGATTCACAAGGACAAGGATCATTACGACCCACTTTACGGGCACTACTGGCAATCTGAGCTTCTGCTGTAGACATCAAAGCGCCTTTTTCCACTTCGTGGCTTAATTGCTGTTGTCTTGCCAAACGTTCAGCTTCCACACGACGTTGCTGCTCCAGAGCCTCGACTTCCTCCGGTAATCTCACCTGAACTTTGCTCAATGTGCTAATCACTTCATATTTCAGCGACTCCAGCATGTTTGCAAACATGGCGAAAGATTCTCGTTTATATTCCTGTTTTGGATCTTTCTGAGCATAACCACGCAGGTGGATACCTTGACGCAGGTAATCCATTGCTGCCAGATGCTCTTTCCACAACATATCCAGCGTCTGCAACATGATACCTTTTTCGAAGTTACGCATCATTTCAGTGCTGACAATCTCTTCTTTACGTTTATAGACTTCAACAGCCTGTTCAAGGATACGCTCACGTAAAGTTTCTTCGTGTAGATCAGGCTCTTTATCCAGCCACTCTTTGATCGGTAGCTCCAAATCAAAATCAGCCATTAAACGCTGCTGCAAACCTTCTACATCCCACATTTCTTCCAAAGATTGAGGCGGAATATAAGTATCAATAGTCGCTTTAAATACATCTTCACGAATACTGCTAATAGTTTCACTAACATCACTGACATCCAGCAAATCGTTACGTTGAGCATAAATAGCACGGCGCTGATCGTTCGCAACATCATCGTATTCCAGCAATTGCTTGCGTATATCGAAGTTACGGCTTTCAACTTTACGTTGAGCATTGGCGATAGCTTTGGTTACCCACGGATGTTCAATCGCCTCGCCAGGTTTCATACCCAGTTTACGCATCATGCCAGTGACACGATCAGATGCAAAAATACGCATCAGTGAATCTTCCATTGACAAATAGAAACGGGATGAGCCGGCATCTCCCTGACGACCAGAACGCCCACGTAACTGATTATCGATACGACGGGACTCATGACGCTCGGTACCAATGATGTGCAAACCACCCGCCGCGAGAACGATATCATGGCGCTCCTGCCATGCAGCTTTAATCTCTTCAATCTGAGCTTCTGTTGGTTCCGTCAATTTAGCGATTTCTGCCTGCCAACTGCCACCCAGCACAATATCTGTACCACGACCAGCCATGTTAGTCGCAATAGTTACCGCACTCGCCTGACCCGCCTGAGCAATAATATCCGCTTCCATTGCGTGGAATTTAGCGTTAAGCACGTTGTGCTCAATACCAGCTTTAGTCAACTCACGGGAAACCAGTTCAGATTTCTCAATAGAAATCGTTCCCACCAATACAGGCTGCCCCTTACTGGTACGTTCGCGGATATCTTCAATGATAGCTTCAATTTTTTCTGCTTCAGTCATATACACCAGATCCGGCAAATCACTGCGGATCATTGGGCGGTTTGTCGGCACCACAATGGTATCGAGCTTATAAATGGAGCTGAATTCAAATGCTTCTGTATCGGCCGTACCGGTCATGCCAGCCAGTTTTTCATACAGACGGAAGTAGTTTTGGAAAGTAATCGAAGCTAGTGTTTGGTTTTCATTCTGAATTTCTACACCTTCTTTAGCTTCAACAGCCTGATGCAACCCATCAGACCAGCGGCGCCCCTGCATAGTACGGCCAGTATGTTCATCAACAATAATGACTTCACCCTCTTTCACGATGTAGTCAACATCACGAGTAAACAGAGCATGGGCACGCAGAGCAGCAGTAACATGGTGCATCAACATGATGTTAGTGGGTGAATACAGAGATTCACCTTCTTCCATCAATTTCGCTTCCACTAACAATTGCTCAACCAGAACCAAACCGCGTTCTGTCAAATTAACCTGACGAGATTTCTCATCAACAGAAAAGTGGCCTTCTCCCTGGAAAGTATCTGAATCTTCTTTTTCCTGGCGAATCAGTTTAGGGATCAGCTTATTGACCTTGATATAAAGTTCAGAGCTGTCTTCAGCCGGGCCGGAAATAATCAATGGGGTACGCGCTTCGTCAATCAGAATGGAGTCAACCTCATCCACCAGCGCATAATGCAATTTACGCTGAACACGCTCTTCCGGGCTAAATGCCATGTTGTCACGAAGATAATCAAAGCCATATTCGTTGTTAGTGCCGTAGGTAATATCCGCCGCATATGCTTCGCGTTTAGCGGGTGCAGGCATACCTGGTAGGTTGATACCTACACTCAACCCCAGAAATTCAAACAATGGACGGTTATTTTCAGCGTCACGCTGTGCCAGATAATCGTTCACGGTGACTACGTGAACACCGCGCCCAGTTAGCGCATTCAAATAAGCAGGCAAAGTCGCTGTGAGCGTTTTACCTTCACCGGTACGCATCTCAGCAATACAGCGCTCATTCAAAACCATACCACCCAGTAGCTGAACGTCAAAATGACGCATAGCAAACACACGCTTACTCGCTTCACGTACTGTTGCAAATGCTTCAGGCAACAAATTCTCCAGCAATTCACCTTTTTCCAAACGAGCACGGAATTCGACTGTTTTACCCTTCAATTCTTCATCAGACAATTTTTCAAATTCGGGTTCCATGCGGTTGATGACATCAACAATTTTACGCATGCGACGCAGTGTACGATCATTACGACTACCAAAAACCTTAGTTAATAATTTAATCAGCATAGTTAATTACATCTCAGATAAGGCCGTTATCTCGCAGCCAGCAAATAGTTATTTATTTCGGAATTTGTAAAAATACGAAGATTCAGAGGTCAGCAGCAGGGCCTGCACGAATACCTTGAGCTTTGGCAATCCAAAACACTTGGGTATAAGAAGATTGTGGTGCAACAGTCAGAAACTGTATATCTGAAACCGGCTCAGGCGGCACAGGTTCCCTAATTAACAATGCATTCAGCGTTTCCAGCACAAGCTGCTGAATACTAGAAGAGCTTAACCGGGTACTTTGTTTTGCTGTTTCATTACTCATAGGCTGGGAAACAGAAAAAGCAAAAGAAAGCTGCCGGATAACATTGCGTACAGCATGCTGTTGCCAGTAATTAATACCACTGGCAGGCTGACGTTGAACACTTTGCAATGAAAACAGGTTATCAAACGCTGATAGAGCCTGATTTTGCCAACTCTGGCTGGATGACGTATTAGCTTGTGGAATATTATCCGTAACACCCGAGAAAATGGAAGGAACGCCAATACTTGCCGCAACCACCCCTAATAACAGATGTGACCAGAAATAACGTCTGCCAAATTGTCGCCAAAGATTTAGAATACCCATTAATCCTTCATCATATCGGAGCTATTTTTATTATGCGCGATAGCCGCCCACAATCATTAGATGTTCTTTTTGAAGACGCCGCTGCCGTTGAAAAAAGCCCGCTGCATATTGTCCAGCAACGTGCCGTCGCTTTGTTAAAACTTAACCGGGCCGTTACCAGCCTACTTCCCGCCCAGTTACATCCGTGGTGCCGGGTTGCCAATTATCGCAAACAAATTCTGGTACTGGAAGCAGGAAACGCCAGTTGGATGACCAGATTACGTTACGAGCTGCCAACGTTACTCTCTGCGTTAAGAAGCGAAATTCTACCATCATTGTCTTCCATCGACATCAGGATTAATCCATCACTCATGATTAAGCATAACAATAGTGCGCAGAGCTTCGCAAAAACAACGAATGACAATCACAAAACCTTACCGGTACGTCAGTTAAGCCAGGAAAGCGCTAAGGAACTAATTATATTAGCGAATCGTAGTCCCAAAAAGCTGAAGGAAAAATTAGAGCGATTAGCTGCACTAGCCGGAGAGAGTGCCAGCACAGCTAAGAAGAAATACTAATGCTGAGTAAAGAACATTAGCGAAAACCCAATCATTGATAGCATAATCCACTGAAATGCATCATTGAGTTATTCTCTGGCACACTAAAACGTTATGCCATTACAGTCGATGGAGCACGAAAAGCCAGCGGCATTTCAGCTTCATCTTCGAAAGTGATGAGTTCCCATGCACTTTCTTGAGCCAAAACTGCTTGCAACAGTTTATTGTTCAGCGCGTGACCAGATTTGAACGCAGTAAATGCGCCAATGATGTTATAGCCACACATAAACAGATCACCGATTGCATCCAGCATTTTATGACGGACAAATTCGTCTTCAAAACGCAAGCCATCTTCATTAAGTACGCGATAGTCATCAACAACAATCGCACAATCAAAGCTGCCGCCTAAACATAAGCCTTTAGATTGTAAATACTCAATATCACGCATAAAGCCGAAAGTACGCGCACGACTGATTTGGCGAACAAACGCTTCTGCTGAAAAATCCAGACAGTAACGTTGAGAGCTTGAATCAATCGCAGGGTGATTAAAGTCAATAGTGAAATCCAGACTGAAACCATTATAAGGTGTCATCTCGGCCCACTTATCGCCCTCTTGCACACGCACAGCTTCTTTAATGCGCAGGAATTTTTTAGATGTGTTCAGCTCTTCAATACCCGCATCCAACAGCAGGAAGACAAACGGGCTGGCACTGCCATCCATAATAGGAATTTCTGGCGCGTCAACTTCGATAATAATATTATCAATACCCAGCCCTGCAAGCGCTGCATTTAGGTGCTCAACCGTTGAGATTCGCACGTCATGCTCATTTACCAGACAAGTACAGAGCATAGTATCACGCACGGATTTTGCATCTGCCGGAAAATCAACCGGTGGATTCAAGTCAGTGCGGCGATAGATGACCCCGGTGTTAGCCGGTGCTGGGCGCATTGTCAGCGTGACTTTCTTACCGGTGTGCAAACCGACGCCAGTCGCCTGAACAATACGTTTAAGTGTCCTTTGTTTGATCATCATTTTATCTCGCAATGTTATCCATCCTGCCAACCACTATACACTATGGCTGGCGGGCAAGTTTAGCACAAAAAGCGGAGAATCCAATTTTTTAGCTATTAATCGGCCTGTTTACGCAAAAATGCAGGTATATCCAAGTAATCAGGCTCCTTGCTGATTTGTGCGCTTTGGTCATTCACCACTTTTGCAGCGGGTTTATTTTCTTCTGACAATGAAGACATTCCGCCCGATATTTGCTGATGACGGTGTTCCATTACACTTGACTGAGATGCTTTATTGGTAACCAGCGTAATTTCAGGACGCTTATCCATACCAATACCGGTGGCAACCACGGTCACACGCAACTCATCATTCATGTCTGGATCCAGAGAAGTACCGATAACGACGGTTGCATTATCCGATGCAAATGCCCGAATAGTGTTACCCACAGTTTCGAACTCATCCAAACGCAGATCAAAGCCTGCTGTAATGTTAACCAGAACACCACGAGCGCCTGACAAGTCGATATCTTCCAGCAGCGGGCTGGAAATCGCCATTTCAGCAGCTTCTTCTGCACGGTCTTCACCCTGTGCAATACCCGAACCCATCATCGCGTAGCCCATTTCGGACATCACGGTACGCACGTCAGCGAAGTCAACGTTCATCAGACCTGGACGTGTGATCAGTTCAGCGATACCCTGAACCGCCCCTTTCAAGACGTCATTCGCTGCCCCGAAAGCATCCAGTAGTGAAATGCCGCGGCCAAGAACTTTCAGCAGTTTGTCATTAGGAATAGTAATCAATGAATCCACATGTTTGGATAGTTCAGTTATCCCTTGTTCAGCAAACGCCATACGTTTCTTCCCTTCAAAATTGAAAGGCTTAGTAACGACGGCAACAGTCAAAATCCCAAGTTCTTTTGCGATTTCAGCTACCACAGGTGCTGCACCAGTACCAGTACCACCGCCCATACCCGCAGCGATAAATACCATATCCGCACCATCAAGAGCAGTGCGCAATGCATCACGATCTTCTTGTGCAGCAGTACGACCAACTTCCGGGTTTGCACCAGCCCCCAGACCTTTAGTAATACCATTACCAATCTGGATAGTCTGGCCGACAGCAGTTTTACGCAATGCCTGAGCATCCGTATTTACTGCAAAGAATTCAACACCTTCGATGCGCTCACGCACCATGTGCTCAACAGCGTTACCGCCGCCACCGCCGACGCCGATGACCTTAATCACCGCGTCATTGGTTAATTCTATTGGTTCAAACATAGTTTCTCTCCGCTTTGTGCCTTTATATCGAGACCAAAAAACAGATGCAGTCTCTGCATAAAATTAAAACTCTTTTTTCAGCCAGCTACTAACTTTTTTAAACCAGCGACTCACTGAAACATGTTTTTCAATATCCGCATCACCATTAAGGTGAGAGGCTTTTCCGTAATGCAGCAACCCTACCGCTGTTGAATAATAGGGTTCCTGCGCATAGTCCGTCAGACCAGTAATATTAAGAGGTTGACCAATACGCACCTGAGCGTGGAATACACGCTGGGCACATTCAGCCAAACCATCAATCTGAGCACCACCACCGGTCAGGACAATACCCGCAGCCAGATGGTGTTTAACACCCTGCTGGCGTAACTGTTCCTGCAATCGCAGGATTTCATCATTCACTAAATTCAGTAATTCGATGTAACGCGGCTCAATAACCTCAGCCAGCGTCTGGCGCTGTAAGCTACGTGGGGGGCGGCCACCAACACTTGGCACCTCCACACTTTCATCTTTGCTGACCAACGAACCTAGCGCACAACCGTGGCGTACTTTTATCGTTTCTGCATCGCTTGGTGGAGTACCAAAGGCATAAGCAATATCGCTGGTGACGACGTTACCGGCATAAGGGATGACTTTGGTATGACGCAGCGCTCCGCCGGTATACACTGCAATATCCATCGTACCGCCGCCAATATCTACCACACAAACACCCAGTTCACGCTCGTCTTCAGTCAAAACAGCATAGCTGGCAGCCAGCCCGGAAAAAATAAGCTGGTCGACTTTCAAACCACAGCGTTCAACGGCTTTTGCAATATTTTTTGCCATATCATTATGGCAGGTAATCAAGTGAACTTTCGCCTGCATACGTACACCGGAAAGCCCCACTGGATTTTTAATGCCTTCCTGATAATCGATAGCATATTCTTGAGGAATAACATGCAGTATCCGGTATTCATCACGTACACGAACGGATTTGGCAGTGTGAACAACATTGTCTACATCTTCCTGGGTGACTTCCTCTTCAGAAATAGGAACCATCCCGATTTCATTCTGACAACTGATATGTTTCCCAGATAACGCCAGATAAACAGAAGAAATTTGACAATCCGCCATTAATTCAGCCTGATCGATAGCCCGCTGCACACATTTGACAACCGATTCCAGGTCGTTTACACCGCCTTTATCCATACCGCGGGATGGACAGCTTCCCACCCCGATAATATTAACCATACCATCGGGCAGAATTTCACCAACAAGGGCAGATACCTTTGCTGTGCCAATTTCAAGGCCAACTACTAATTTTCTGTCCGTCGATTTGATCATTGTTGTTCTGCCTGCCTCTATATTATTGCCAGTAACTGTTTATTGCCCATTAACCCGGGCATTAGGAGCATCAATTGGTAACGGCGCCCAACCTACCGCGGCACCACTGTCATAACGCAAATCCACATAATCTACTCTTTTCTCTGTGTTCTGCTGTAGCAGCGGATAAAGCTCGATAAAACGTTTAATACGTCCTGTAGTATCCATTCTTCCCAGCTTCAGCCGGATATCATTATCCAGTGTCAGTTGCCAGGAACGACGCGCAGTCATTGCCGCCACTTTCAATTTCAGTTTATTGGCAGCAAGAAGTTTAGCCATAGCCCGATAGCCATCAAGAACCTCTTTCTCGCTGCCTTGTGGACCATAAAGCATCGGGAAATTGCCTTTAGCTTCCCATTCAACTGGTATACTGAATACCAGCCCTTCAGCATCCAGCATCTGTGAATCATTCCAACGCGCATAAGGAACATATTCTACCAGATGAATTCTCAGTTCATCAGGCCACTGTTTACGAACAGTGACTTGTCTTATCCACGGCATCCGTTCAATATGTTGCTGAATAATATTCACATCCTGCGTCATGAAAGTTCCCGGTTGCCCTAATGACAAAATTGCCTGCCGGATATCATCGTTGGTAGTGTAATGACGCTGACCTGTTACCACCAGTTTTGAAATAGGCAATCTATTAGCATCTTTCATCCAGTTCAGGACGGCCAGGCCACCCCAAATAATGGTCCCAACTACCATCAGAAAGAAAATAAGCCCAGCCAAATAAGAGCCGTTACTGGGGCGGGAACTGTTATTTTCGTTATCCCGCTCCCTCACTTTCAGGGCCGCTTGAGACATATCAATCAGCCAACTCCAGAATCTTTGCCACCAATTGTGAAAAACTTAACCCAGCCTGACGCGCCGCCATCGGCACCAGACTATGATTGGTCATCCCTGGAGAAGTATTTACCTCCAGCAGATAGAAACCGCCATCCGTATCCATCATGATATCCACCCGCCCCCAACCGCTGCATCCAACAGATTTATAAGCTTTAAGTGCTATTTCTGTCAGTTGTTGCTCTTTCTCATCATTTAAGCCACTTGGACAAAAATACTTTGTTTCTTCAGATAGATATTTTGCATCATAGTCATAAAAAACAGCAGCGGGTTGAATACGAATAGAAGGTAACGCCGTATCACCGAGGATAGCTACCGTGTATTCCGGGCCGTACAGCCATTTTTCTACCAACAAGTCAGTGTCATAATGAAATGCTATTTCCAGAGCGCCACGCAACTCTGAAATCTCATTCACCTTAGTCATTCCAACACTGGAACCCTCCAGGCTTGGCTTAACAATTAACGGCAAACCTAAATCAGCTACATACTCTTTGAGTTGCAAATCAGTAAATTGTTCAAATTGCTTAGAATTAATTGGAACATAAGGTGAAACAGTTAGCCCGACCCCCTGCCATAACTGTTTTGTCCGTAATTTATCCATCGACAATGCAGAAGCCATCACACCACTACCGGTATAAGGCAGCTGCAAAAATTCTAAGACGCCTTGCAAAGTACCATCTTCCCCACCTCGCCCATGAAGCGCGATAAAGACTTTCTCAAATCCCGCCTCTTTCAGCTGAGTTACAGGGAAGTCCTTTGTATCAACCGGATGTGCATTAATACCGGCTTCTCTCAATCCAGCCAGCACGGCTTGTCCCGATAACAGTGAAACTTCACGTTCAGCGGAAGTTCCTCCCAACAGTACCGCGACTTTCTCAGCCATTGTGTTTTTCCTCATTCAAAGATGGCTGCAATTTTGTTTCAGCCAGATTACGCGCTATTTTGCCTATATTTCCGGCCCCCTGAACCAGAACTAAATCATTACTTTCCAGTACTTGCGCCAAGACAGCAGCCACCTTTTCCGGATCAGACACCAGAATTGGATCCAACTTACCGCGGCTACGGATTGTACGGCACAACGAACGGCTATCCGCCCCTGGAATAACGGCTTCGCCAGCAGAGTAAACATCCAGCATCAGTAATACATCTACCTGACTCAATACATTAGCGAAGTCATCGTACAGATCACGGGTCCGAGTATAACGATGAGGCTGAAATACCATCACAATACGTTTATCCGGCCAGCCTGCACGGGCAGCTTTGGCAGTGGCATCCACTTCCGTTGGATGATGACCATAATCATCAACCAGCATTGCACTGCCCTCTTTGCCATTAACATGTTCCAGAGAAAAACTCCCCAGAAAATCAAAACGACGCCCGGTTCCCTGAAAATCCGCCAACGCAGCCAGAATATGACTGCCAGAAATGCCTTCCTCAGTCGCAACAGCGACTGCTGCTGCTGCATTCAGCGCATTATGGCGGCCCGGTGCATTCAATACGACGTTCAGATCAGCCATATCTTGACGACTGACAGTAAAATACCCCTGTGCGCCTTTTTGCTCATAGTAAGTAATACGTACGTCTGCTTCCTCACTGAAGCCATAAGTTGTGATATAGCGTCCCACGCGAGGGATTAACTCTTTGACAACCGGATCATCAATGCACATTACCGCACGCCCGTAGAAAGGCAGGTTATGCAGGAAGTTAATAAATGTCTGTTTCAGGTTTTCAAAGTCACCATGATAGGTATCCATATGGTCTGCTTCGATATTCGTAATTACCGCCACCATCGGCTGTAAATGCAGGAAAGAAGCATCACTTTCATCAGCTTCCGCAATTAAATAACGGCTGCTGCCAAGACGGGCGTGTGTTCCTGCGGCTTTAACTAAACCACCATTAACAAAAGTGGGATCTAAGCCAGCCTGTGCATAGATGCTGGAAATCATCGCTGTTGTTGTTGTTTTGCCGTGAGTACCGGCAATAGCAATACCATGACGGTAACGCATCAATTCTGCCAGCATCTCTGCTCTGCGAATGACCGGGATTCGGGCTTCACGCGCAGCGATAATTTCCGGGTTATCCACCTGTATTGCGGTTGAAACCACAACAACACTGGCATCCAGTACATTTTCAGGACGATGGTTAAAGTAAATCTGAGCGCCCAGTTTAGTGAGTTGCCGAGTTACCGGATTTGGCGCCAAATCAGATCCACTAATCTGATAACCTTCATTAGCCAACACTTCGGCGATCCCCCCCATGCCAGCACCACCAATGCCGACAAAGTGGATATGCCTGACTTTTCTCATCTCAGGCACGAAAGCTCTTAATTTCGCCAATTGTTGTGTATTCACGTTTTTTTCTTCACTGTATAGGTTTACTTCACCGTCCTGTTTAAGACGATCTGAATCACTTTTTTGCTGCATTGATTAATGCCGCCGATACTCGCTCAGTTGCATCAACAATTGCTGTTGAACGGGCTTTCTCTGCCATTTTTAACAATTGTGGACGTTGCCACTGAATTAATAATTCGATTACTGCATCAACCGTAAATTGAGGTTGCTCCAGTATTTTTGCCGCGCCAACCTTTTCTAGTGGTAATGCATTCCAGTATTGCTGGCGATCTTTATGCTGAAATGGGACAAAAATCCCAGGTAATCCAGCCGCAGCCATTTCGCTGACCGTCAACGCGCCAGAACGGCAAATCACCAGATCAGCCCAAGCATAAGCTTGCGCCATATCATCAATAAATTCAGTAATCTTATGTTCGCATTTAACTGAATTGTTATAGGCATTCCGGACACTTTCTTCAGCCCCTTTACCTGTCTGATGCCAAACTGTAATTTTATCACCCATACGGGCAGCAACTTCAGGCATTGTCTGGTTCAGAATTCTCGCCCCCTGACTGCCGCCAACAACCAAAATCCGAATTGGTCCTTCACGCCCTGTCAAACGTTGCTCAGGCATGGGCAATGCCAGCACATCTTCGCGAACAGGGTTCCCAACAACAGATGCTTTTGGAAATGCGCCGGGAAATGCCTGTAAAACCGTTGTCGCGATTTTCGCCAACCACCGGTTCGTCAGCCCGGCGATACCATTCTGTTCATGCAGGACAACCGGAACGCCACTCATCCACGCAGCAATGCCACCCGGACCAGAAACATATCCTCCCATTCCGAGCACAACATCTGGTTGATAGCGACGCATAATCACCTTTGCCTGACGAATTGCTTTGAAAATTCGTACCGGAGCGACTAACAGTGCTTTGATCCCTTTACCTCGCAGGCCAGAAATCTGAATAAATTCAATCTCAATGCCATGTTTTGGCACTAAATAGGCTTCCATGCGATCTGCTGTTCCCAGCCAGCGAACTTCCCAGCCCTGGTCTTTTAAATGATGAGCCACAGCCAGGCCCGGAAAGACATGTCCTCCGGTTCCACCTGCCATCACCATTAAACGTCGGGTTTTGCCACTCATCGTGGACTCCTTACAAACGCCTGTGCTTTTGCCAGACGTGTTTCAAAATCAATTCTTAATAGCAATACGATAGCTGTCGACATAATCAGCAAACTTGAGCCGCCGTAACTAATCAGAGGCAAAGTCAGCCCTTTAGTCGGCAGCATACCCGCAGCTGCGCCAACGTTAACCAGAGCTTGAAAACTGAACCAGACACCAACCGAACAAGCCAGAAAACCGGAAAAACGCTGATCCATCTGCAATGCGCGGCGACCAATAGCCATCGCGCGAAAAGCGACGAAGAATATCATTAACAACACCAAAACCACACCTACGTAACCTAATTCTTCTGCCAAAACAGAGAAAATAAAGTCAGTATGTGCTTCCGGCAGGTATGCCAGCTTCTGTACTGAATTTCCTAACCCTTGTCCTAAAAACTCCCCACGCCCAAAAGCCATCAAAGATTGCGTTAATTGATAACCTTTGCCATACGGATCTTCCCAAGGATCCAGAAAGGAAGTTACACGGCGTATACGGTAAGGTTCAGCAATAATCAGCAAAACCACCGCGAATACCCCTGAACCAATAATCGCCAGAAACTGCCATAGTTTTGCTCCCGCCAAAAATAACATGGCTAATGTTGTTACAAACAGCACGACCACAGTTCCCAAGTCAGGCTGGGCCAGAAGTAGTACAGCCAACACGACCATCACACCCATTGGCTTACAGAATCCCCAGAAGTTATTCCGTACTTCTTCTACTTTGCGCACCAAATAACTGGCGAGATAACAAAATAAAGAAAGTTTCGATAATTCAGCAGGCTGAATTCTCAAAGGCCCAAGAGCAATCCAACGCGATGCACCGTTTACTGAACTTCCTACCGCCAGCACAACCAGCAGCAGAATAACGGAAATAAGTAACATCAGGTTGCTATAGCGCTGCCAGAAATCCATCGGAATACGCAATGTGATTAATGACAACCCGAAAGCCAGCAATAGATAAATCGCATCACGTTTGGCAAACAGGAAAGGATCTTCTGCAAGACGCTGCCCAACCGGCATTGATGCTGAAGTCACCATGACAAAGCCGATAATCCCCAATCCGAGTGTCAGCCAAACCAGTGTGCGATCGTACAACACCCTATTGGCGACATCAGTTTCACGACCACCAATAACCCAGTCTTTTAAGCTACTGAACCCCGGAATAGACATCAGCCCAGCTCCTCGGCCAAACGGGCAAACTCATGACCGCGCTGTTCAAAATTACGAAACTGATCAAGGCTTGCACAAGCGGGAGATAACAGCACCATGTCGCCAGCAACCAATCGCGGTGCAATATCACGCATCGCCTGTTCCATAGTTTCAGTCAATGTCGCCATTTCTGGACGTAGTTGCGCCAATCGTTTCCCATCACGGCCAAAGCAGTAAAACCGAACTTTATTTCCACTAAGGAAAGGTTTGAGCGGAGAAAAGTCTGCTGATTTACCATCGCCGCCCAACAACAAATAGAGAGTACCATCCAGCTTCAGGCCATTAAGCGCCGCTTCTGTACTGCCAACATTGGTCGCTTTAGAATCGTTAATCCAGCGCACCCCATTCTTCATATGGACAAGTTGGAAACGATGGTCAAGCCCCGGATAAACTTTCAATGCCGCTAAACTGGCTTTACGGGGAATCCCAACTGCATCGGCTAACGCCAGTGCAGCCAATCCATTTACGTAGTTATGCCGCCCTGTCAGTTTGATTTCATTTGTCGCCAGCAGTGATTGGTTGTGAACTTTTAAAAGTGCATTTTCACTATCAAGCTGGTAGTCGCCACAATCGACGCCAAAGCTGATACAACGGCTGTCCATACCCGTTTCAGGTAATGTCAGAGCATCCTGAGCATTCACAACACATCTCTTCGCCTGGTGATAAACTCTCAATTTAGCTGTCCGGTACTGAGCTAAACCCTCCGGATAGCGGTCCATATGGTCTTCAGTCACATTAAGCGCAACAGCTGCCGCGGCTTTCAGGCTATATGTGGTTTCCAATTGGAAGCTGGAAAGTTCTAAAACATAAAGCTGACAGGGTTTCTTCAATAACGCTAATGCAGGAAGACCAATATTACCGCCCACCCCTACCTGCCAATTAGCCGCTTTCGCCATTTCACCAACTAGGCTGGTGACAGTACTTTTGCCATTAGAACCTGTAATTGCAACTATCGGTGCTGTTGCTTCACGACAAAACAACTCGATATCGCCAACAATTTCAATGCCTGCGTTAGCCGCAGCCTGCAACTCGACTGTTGTCAGAGCAATCCCTGGGCTTGCAACAATCAAGTCGGCATTCATCAACCAGCCAACATTCAGGCTTCCACTATGACACTCAACATCATCAGGTAATTTATCTCTGCCAGGCGGTGTTGAACGGGTATCCATCACACGGGGGATCACACCTCGCGCCATAAAAAAGTCAACACAGGAGAGACCGGTCAGCCCCAACCCGATAATGACGACTTTTTTACCTAAATAATCTGCCATGATTAACGTACCTTCAATGTTGCCAGGCCAATCAGCACTAACATCAGAGAAATAATCCAAAAACGCACGATAACGCGCGGTTCCGGCCAGCCTTTCAATTCATAATGATGGTGAATAGGCGCCATACGGAAAATACGCTGTCCACGCAGTTTAAAAGACCCCACCTGCAAGATAACCGACAGGGTTTCCACCACGAATACACCGCCCATAATTACCAGCAAAAATTCCTGGCGCAGCAACACAGCAATGGTCCCAAGAGCGCCGCCCAATGCCAAAGAACCCACATCACCCATGAAAACCTGAGCCGGATAAGTGTTGAACCACAGGAAACCTAATCCAGCGCCAACAATCGCAGTACAGACGATAACCAGTTCACCCGCATAGCTCAGGTAAGGAATATGCAGATAGCTAGCAAAATTGACGTTGCCTGTTGCCCATGCCACCAAGGCGAAGCCAGCCGCAACAAAAACAGTTGGCATAATTGCCAAACCATCCAACCCATCAGTCAGATTCACCGCGTTGCTAGTTCCGACAATCACGAAGTAGGTCAGCAGAATGTAAAGCACACCCAGTTGCGGCATCACATCTTTAAAGAATGGCACAACTAATTGTGTTGCCGGGGTATCTTTCCCGATGCTGTACATCGCAAATGCCACACCCAATGCCAGGGCGGACTGCCAGAAATACTTCCAACGGGCAATCAATCCTTTAGTATCTTTGCGCACAACTTTGCGGTAATCATCCACGAAACCAACAATGCCGTAGCCAATCAGAACAATCAGCACACACCAGACATAGGGGTTATTCAAGCGTGCCCACAACAGTACAGAAATCGTAATTGAAAATAGAATCAGCAAACCACCCATCGTCGGTGTACCACGTTTGCTAAAGTGAGATTCCGGCCCATCATTGCGAACCACCTGACCAATTTGTAATTTTTGCAGGAAAGCGATTAAGCGCGGCCCCATCCATAATGCGATAGCCAATGCAGTCAGCAGGCTGACAATGGCTCTGAACGTCAGATAAGAAAAGACATTAAAGCCGGTGTGATACTTGACCAGATATTCGGCCAGCCAAACTAACATGTGAAGCTCTCCTGTAATGCGCTGACGACATCTTCCATTGCAGTGCTGCGCGAACCTTTAACTAAAACTGAAATTATTTTGTGTTGTTGTAATAGTGGAACCAATGCGGCAACCAACGCGGCTTTATCCGAAAAATGCTGACCGCGACCACTTGCTTCACTGATGTGAACACTTAACGCGCCCACACTGAATACCTTATCGATGCCACCCAAAGCTGCTGCTGCACCAACCTGACGATGGTAATCTTCTGACTGTTCACCCAACGCGCCCATATCGCCAACAACCATAACCCGGTAACCCGGCATCTGAGATAACACTTGAGCCGCAACGGTCATCGAACCGACATTGGCGTTATAAGTGTCATCAAGCAGCAATTTTCCTTCTGCCAGATTGATTGGAAACAACCGACCTGGTACAGGTTTCAGCCCGGACAAGCCAAGACGGATATCTTTTAGCGTTGCGCCAACAGATATTGCCAACGCACTGGCAGCTAACGCATTGGCGACATTGTGTTTTCCAGGTAATGGCAAAGTAATTTCTGTATTGCCAGCGGGGGTATGCAGGCAAAAGTCAGTAGTCAGCTGTTTGACCTGAATATCTGTAGCGTAAAAATCAGTGTCTGATGCTTGTTGTATAGAAAAACGCTGTACTGTTTTGTCACCGATAACCTGTTGCCAGTGCGCCCAATCATTGCTTTCCATATTGATGATGGCAGTACCATTTTCAGGAAGACCGAAAAAAATTTCTCCTTTCGCTTTTGCAATACCAGCCAGAGAACCAAAATCTTCCAGATGTGCAGTAGACAGGTTATTTACCAATGCCGTTTCCGGTCGGGTCATTTCCGTGGTATAGGCAATCTCACCAATATGGCTTGCGCCTAATTCAATCACAGCAAACTCATGTTGTTCTGTCAGTCTGAACAATGTCAGCGGCACACCGATATCATTATTCAAATTACCTTCTGTATAGAGCGTATTACCGCACTGACGCAGAATCGCAGCGGTCATCTCTTTCACCGATGTTTTACCAGATGACCCCGTCAGCGCAACGACACGGGCGTGACTCTGTCGGCGAACCCAACTTGCCAATTGCCCCATAGCCAGACGAGTATCTTTGACCACAACTTGTGGACAATTAACATCCAGGACACGGCTGACCAGCAAAGCACTAGCCCCCGCTTCTACTGCATCAACAGAAAAATCATGGGCATCAAAACGCTCACCCTTTAATGCAATAAATAGACTGCCATTTCCAACTTTACGGCTGTCAGTAGTAACATCACTGATACAGATACCTGCGGCCTGCTGTTCATTAACCTGTTTCAGTACGCCATCAGTCATTTGCGCCAGTTGTTGCAGTGTGAGGGAAATCATGCGATCACCCCCAATAACCGGGCAACTGTCAATCGATCTGAATAATCCAAGCGACGATGACCTACCAATTGATAATCCTCATGGCCTTTACCCGCTATCAATACAACATCATCTGCTCTTGCCTGCATAATGGCACTGGTTACCGCTTCAACACGGCCATGAATCGCTATTGCACGACCCGGATCGATAAAACCTGTCAGAATGTCAGCAACAATTGTCTGAGGCTCTTCACTGCGCGGGTTATCATCAGTAACAATCACATAATCAGCCCACTGTTCCGCCACGCCGCCCATCAGAGGACGTTTGCCTTTATCGCGATCGCCGCCACAACCAAAGACGCACCAAAGTTTACCTTTACAATGCAAACGTGCAGCCGCTAAAGCTTTCTCCAGCGCATCAGGTGTATGAGCATAATCGACAACAACAACCGGTTTGCCCGGTGCAGTGAATACTTCCATCCGCCCACAGACCGGCGACAGGCAGGAAGCAGTTTCAAGCAGCTTTTCCAGTGGGTAGTCCAAAGCTAATAAGGTGGAAAGCGCCAACAACAGGTTGCTGACGTTAAATGCTCCCATCAAGGCGCTATCAATTGTACCGCCTCCCCAACTGGACGCGAAAGTAATAGATACGCCTTTATCGTAATATTTTATTTCACGAGCCGCCAACCAACGCCCCTGCCAGTTTTCCGGCAGACGGTTTTCCATCGTCACAGCCACCGCTTGTGGTAAACGGGATAACCATTTCAGGCCAATATCATCATCAGCATTAATGATTTGCTGTTTCACATGGTGAGTAGAGAATAACAACCATTTAGCTGCTTCGTAGTGTTCCATATCACCGTGGTAATCAAGGTGATCACGGCTCAAATTGGTGAATACCGCCGCCTCAAATGGCAACGCGGCCACCCGTCCCTGAATCAACCCGTGAGAAGAGACCTCCATTGCCGCACAGGTCGCCCCTTGTCGAACAAGTTGTTGCAGATCGAGTTGAATATCAACAGCTGAACCGGTGGTATTTTCACTTGGCGCCACACGCCCCAGTAAACCATTACCAACAGTTCCCATCACTGCACTGGTTTCACCCAATCCGTGACTCCACTGAGCAAGCAATTGAGTCGTGGTTGTTTTTCCATTGGTTCCAGTGACACCAATCAGACGCAATTTATTACCAGGATGGCGATAAAACTCACCAGCTAATTGTGATAGCTTATTATTCAAATCATTCACATAAACAACCGGAACACCGTGCATAACCTGCACAGTCCCGTTATCAGCCCCGCTTTGAGCTTCTGCAATAACCGCCGCAACACCTTGTGCGATGGCCTGAGAAATGTAGTGTCGACCATCTGCCTGATGCCCTTTAACAGCAACAAACAGATCTCCGGCAGCCGATTTACGGCTGTCCAATGTCATTTCGCGTAATGCGCACTCTGGGACATCAATACCCAATGGCGCGAGTAAATCGCGTAGATTATGATCTGCCACCTGTATCCTCTTTCTTATTAATCACAAATTCATTTTTATCACCTGCCGCCAAAGCATCCGGCTCCACATTCATGATGCGCAGAACGCCGCCCATAATGGCGCCAAATATCGGCGCAGAAACCGCACCGCCGTAATACTTACCTGCTTGTGGATCATTAATGATCACAACCAGTGCAAATCTTGGATTACTTGCAGGAGCAACACCTGCGGCGTAAGAGATATATCGATTAATGTATTTACCATCCGGCCCGACTTTCTTCGCAGTACCCGTTTTGATTGCAATCCGATAACCTTTTATCGCGGCCGTTACTCCGCCGCCACCGGGCAAAGCCACACTTTCCATCATATGAACGACCGTACGCATAATTGGCTCAGGAAATACTCTGGCGCCTGGCACGGGTGGATCAACTTTAGTAATCGACAGGGGACGATAGATACCCATACTGCCAATGGTTGCATAGACCCGCGCTAACTGTAACGGTGTTACCATCAACCCGTAGCCGAAAGAAAAAGTGGCTCTGTCAAGATCTGACCACCGTTGTCTGTTTATTGGATATAAGCCACTGCTTTCTCCAACCAATCCCAAATTAGTCGCTTTCCCCAATCCAAAACGTGAATAAACATCCACTAACTCTTTAGCAGGCATCGCTAACGCCAGTCTGGAAACACCAACGTTACTCGATTTCTGTAAAATACCGGTGATCGATAATTCCGAGTAACGGGCCACATCCCTAATTTCTTTACCGCTAATTCTATAAGGCACTGTATTAATAACAGTATTTTCTTTGATAATACCATCATTCAGCGCAGCCATGACCACCATAGGCTTAACAGTGGAACCCGGCTCGAAAATATCGGTGATAGCACGGTTACGCATCGCTTCCTTTGACGTATTGATGCGATTATTTGGGTTATAAGATGGGCTGTTCGCCATTGCCAATACTTCGCCGGTATTAACATCCACCAATACCGCTGTACCGGATTCTGCTTTATTAAAAGCGACCGCGTTGGTTAATTCGCGGTAAACCAGTGCCTGCAAACGTTCATCAATACTCAATACCAGATTGTGCGCCGCCAAACTATCAACAGAGGAAATATCTTCGATGACACGGCCAAAACGGTCTTTGCGTACCGTCCGCTCACCTGGCTGACCAGTCAGCCAGCGATCAAAACTTTTTTCGACGCCTTCAATGCCCTGACCATCAACGTTAGTCACACCGATAATATGGGCAGTTACCTGACCTGACGGATAATAACGTCGGGATTCCTGACGCAAATAAATTCCTGGTAATTTCAGTTTATGAATATAATCACCAACCGATGGGTTAACCTGACGCGCCAGATAAACAAAGCGACCTTTAGGATTAGCGTTAATTTTACTGGTAAGCTGTTCAACCGGCAGATTAATCGCATCAGACAAGGCTTTCCATCGGGTATCATCAGTAACTCCCCCTTTTTCAAATACCTCTTTCGGATCTGCCCAGACAGCATTTACCGGGACACTGACAGCCAGAGGTCTCCCCAGACGATCGCTGATCATACCGCGAGCAGTCGGAATTGACTGCACGCGCAGGGAACGCAAATCCCCTTCTTTAACCAATTGCTCCGGATTGATGATTTGCAAGTAAGCCACTCTCAGCAACAAGCAAACTAAAGCAAGGGCAATACCTCCACACAGCAAAGTAAAACGCCAGCTGACAAAACTGGTTTTATCTTCTTGCCGTTTTAACTTCGCGAAGCGTGCTGCTTTCATCACTTACCTTATAATCATCAAATTAACTCACTGTGAAACAACGATGTTTTCCTGTGTAGGATTAACATGTTGCATATGCATTTTTTCAACGGCTATCCGTTCAACCCGGCTGTGATCGCCAAGGGCGTTTTCTTCAAGGATCAAATTACGCCACTCGATATCCAACGTATTACGTTCCAATACCAGATGTTCTCTTTCAGCCGTCAACAAACGGGTTTCATGTGTTGTGGTTACAACACCTATGGCTGAAATCATGACAGCTATTAGAAGGATCAACGGTATTTTGGCATTCCTAAACAAATCGCTGCCGATAATACCGGTTAACCCGTGACGTTCACCTGCCATTATTCACTAACTTTTTCAGCAAAACGCAAAACAGAACTACGAGCCCGCGGGTTATCAGCCACTTCTTCCTCTGACGGTTTCATCTTGCCGACAGATTTCAGGTTACGCCCACCTTGCGCTTTCAATTGCTCTTCTGTCAGTGGCAATCCTACCGGCACTTGTGGCCCACGACTGTTATGACGAATAAAGCGCTTAACAATACGATCTTCCAGTGAATGAAAACTGATAACTGAAAGCCGCCCTTGCGGTGCAAGCGCCTGTAATGCGCCTGCCAGCGCCTGCTCAATCTCTTCCAGCTCACTGTTGATATAAATCCTGATAGCCTGGAAGCTCCTGGTCGCCGGATGCTTATGCTTCTCTTTTACCGGACTGGCCTGAGCAATCAAATCGGCCAGCGCTTTTGTCCGGGTAATGGGCTCTTCCTGATTACGTGTAACAATGGCTCTGGCGATACGTTTAGCGAAACGTTCTTCACCGAACGTTTTCAACACCCACGCAATATCATCCGCGTCTGCTTTCATTAGCCATTCGGCTGCTGATTGCCCACGAGTCGGATCCATTCGCATATCCAGCGGTCCATCACGCATAAAAGAAAAACCACGTTCCGGGTCATCCAGTTGCGGTGAGGAAACACCTAAATCCAGCAATACACCATCGATTTTGCCGGTTAGCCCGGCTTCTTCTACATGGTGAGCCAATGCAGAAAACGGCCCATGTATTATTGAAAAACGCGGATCTGTGATCGCTTTTGCCGCTTCAATTGCCTGCGGATCACGATCAATTGCAATTAAACGACCTGCCGTCCCCAGTTGCGACAAAATTAGACGCGAATGCCCACCACGACCAAATGTGCCATCGATATAGATTCCATCTTCACGAATATTCAGTCCATTGACTGCTTCATCCAGCAATACACTGGTATGTTTAAAATGACTGTTTGCCATGTTTATAGTGATAAGTCCTGTAGCCGTACTGATAAAGGTTCCTGAGTAGATCGCTCAGCCGCGATGTCATCCTTAACCTGTTGATACCAAGTCTGCTCATTCCACAGTTCAAATTTGTTGAACTGACCAACCAGCATGACCTCTTTGGCTAGCCCTGCGTGCTGGCGCAGTGTATTAGCTAACAAAAGACGTCCTGCACTATCCATTTGGCATTCACTGGCATGACCTAAGAGCAAACGTTGTACCCGGCGCTCCGCCGGATTCATGCTGGATAAGCGGGAGAGCTTCTCTTCAATAATTTCCCATTCAGGTAGTGTATAAAGCAACAGACATGGCTGATGGAGGTCAATGGTACACACCATTTGCCCTTGTGATTCCTCGTTTAGCATAACCCGGTATCGGGTAGGTACGGCGAGCCGCCCCTTGCTATCGAGATTAACCAGCGTTGCTCCACGAAACATCTTCTAGGTTGCCTTAGGCGATCAAAAATTACCACTTTATCCCACTAATCCCCACAATAAGGAGTTTACGGATGGGACGAAAACCTTGTCAAGCCAGAGCCGATGCGCTTTAGCTATATTTTGCAGAAGAATTTTGGCAGTTAAGGGGGATAATTATTAAATTTAGCAATATCAATAATAATTAAGGCCATGATAATTTTGAATAATTTTACAAGCAAAGGAGAATAAATGTTTATGACAAAATAATGAAAAAATAATTGTGTTATTAATTTATTTACATAATTTACATTTCATTACTATTCGACAAATGTACATAAATATTTATCATTTCATTTAATGCATTAAACGTTAAAACCAATTGGTAATAAAAACACCACACGATAAATATTATTAAAATCAATTTAATGTATAAATAGCAGTAAAAAAAAAGCAAAAAATAGACAAACGCCAATCTGAAAAGACGCTGTTACCTGCCCTTTTTTCTACTAAATAATTTATGTATGAACGAAATTGTATTTGAGCGCGCTGAAACACTCAGATAAAAATTGCCTTAAAGTTGCCCTTACATATCTTTCTACAAATCTGGTAGCAAAAGCGCCCCATCAAAGAATTAATGAGGAGCTTTTATCATCATTTCCGACTCAAACTTCCTCGCCGGCATAAGTCACGGTGTATCCGTGTGATACCGGGTCCTGGCTTTTGCTTTTCATCCAGACTCGCCAATACCAGTTCCAATACCCGTTCCGCCACTTCACGATGACGCTGCGCTACAGAAAGCACTGGACACTCGAGGAAATCCAATAATTCATGATCACCAAAAGTCGCAATGACCAATTGATTGGGTAACCGGCCACTGTGTTTAAGCGTAACATCCATGACTCCCTGTAACAGAGCAAAAGAGGTAGTGAACAACGCCTGCGGCATTGGGTGAGTTTCCAACCACTTAGCAAACGCTTCAGCTGCGGCATCACGCTCATAACTGTTTGAGTAAAGGTACATAACCTGACGAGGGTCATCTTTCCATGCTTCACGAAATCCCTGTTCACGCAGAAAACTGACTGACAGTTCAGGTAATGCGCCGAGATACAGCACAGATTCAGCGGGGAATTGACGAAACTCTTGGGCCAACATTTTGGCATCTTCAAAGTCATCGCCCACTACGCTGATAAAATGTTCATTTTCTAATGCACGATCAAGCGCAACAATAGGTAAAGAGCGGTTTGCCCAGCGCTGATAAAAAGGATGCTCCGGCGGTAATGCGGTAGAAACAATAATTGCGTCCACCTGCCGTTGTAACAAATGCTCAACGCAACGCATTTCATTATCAGGCTGATCTTCAGAACAGGCTATCAATAATTGATAACCACGCTGACGAGCCTGGCGTTCAAGATAATTCGCAATGCGGGTATAGCTGGTATTTTCTAAATCTGGGATAACCAGACCAATAGAGCGAGTGCGTCCTGCACGGAGACCGGCTGCCACAGCATTAGGATGGTAATTATGCTCTTTGACCACTGCCATCACTTTTTCTACCGTTTTATCACTGACACGGTATTGTTTGGCTTTACCATTAATCACATAACTGGCCGTTGTGCGTGAAACACCTGCAAGGCGGGCGATTTCATCCAGTTTCACATTAACTCCTTCATAGACACCGAAAAAGGCCCTACTTTATCGCAGAGCCTCATAAATGTATGTATATTGCCCCGCAGTTTGCGATTTTTCATCGCATAATTTTATCCCCACGAGATACACCGACAATACCGGAACGAGCAACTTCAACAATTTCAGCAACATCACGAACGGCATCCAGAAATGCATCTAGTTTATCGCTGGTTCCTACCAGTTGTACGGTATACAAGGTAGAAGTCACATCAACGATCTGCCCGCGGAAGATATCGGTGCTGCGCTTGATCTCTTCACGCCCATACCCACTGGCCTGCAATTTCACCAGCATAATCTCACGTTCTACATGCGAACCCGATGCCAACTCGCTGACTCGTAGTACATCTACCAGCTTGTGCAATTGCTTTTCAATCTGCTCAAGTACCCTGGCATCGCCCTTAGTCTGAATTGTCATCCGCGATAATGTTGGATCGTCAGTTGGCGCCACAGTTAAACTTTCAATGTTGTAGCCACGCTGAGAAAACAGACCAACAACACGGGACAAAGCCCCTGATTCGTTTTCAAGTAATATAGATAAAATCCGGCGCATAATCAGGTTCTCTCCGTTTTGCTTAACCACATCTCATCCATTGCTCCTCCACGGATCTGCATAGGATATACATGTTCAGTTTCATCCACTGTGACATCAACAAATACCAGCCGCTGATTTTCAGTCACCTCTTTCAAGGCTTCTGCCAATTTACCTTCCAGCTCGTCATAACTCTGGATAGAAATGCCAACATGACCATAAGCCTCAGCCAGTTTGATAAAATCAGGCAAGGATTCCATATAGGACTGAGAGTGACGGCCCGCATAAATCATGTCTTGCCATTGTTTTATCATCCCCAAGAAACGGTTATTCAGATTCAGAACCAATACCGGCAACCCATATTGCAACGCCGTGGACAATTCCTGAATATTCATCTGAATACTGCCATCCCCCGTAACACAGACGACCATTGCTTCCGGTTTCACCAGTTTGACCCCCAATGCAGCCGGTAAGCCAAATCCCATCGTCCCTAAACCACCGGAACTGATCCAACGTCTTGGCTTGTCAAATGGGTAATGCAATGCAACAAACATCTGATGCTGTCCAACATCCGAAGTGACATAAGCTTCACCTTTAGTCAGACGATAGAGAACCTCGATAGCCGCTTGCGGTTTAATCTTTTCACCACTGCGATCAAAATCGAGGCATTTGCGGCTACGCCATTGCTGAATAGATAACCACCAATCTTTCAGCGCATCCGGGTCCTGTGTGTCTTCCTCTGTCTCCAACAGTTCCAACATTTGCCGCAGCACCTGTTTAGCATCACCAACAATAGGTATATCTGCGGCAACAGTTTTCGAAATTGATGTTGGATCGATATCAATATGCAAAACAGTTGCTTTCGGGCAATATTTCGCCAAATTATTGGTTGTACGATCATCAAAACGTACGCCAACAGCAAAAATCACATCGGAATTATGCATTGCTTTGTTAGCTTCAAATGTACCGTGCATACCAAGCATTCCCAGGCTCTGCTGGTGAGTTGCCGGAAAACTGCCTAGCCCCATCAGGGAGCTTACAACCGGAATATTGAATTTTTCTGCTAATACCAGCAATTCTGCTGAACAATCTGCATTAATTGCCCCACCACCCACATATATGATTGGTTTCTTCGCATTCAACAGTTTTCTTAATGCCCGTTTAATCTGCCCTTTATGCCCTTGCACCGTCGGATTATAAGAACGCATGCTTATCTGCTCAGGATAAATATAGGCGTGTTTTACTGCCGGATTTACCGTGTCTTTTGGTAAATCAATCACTACCGGTCCCGGACGACCACTGGAAGCTAGATAGAAGGCTTTTTTCAGTACCTTCGGAATATCCTCTGCTTTTTTCACCAAAAAACTATGTTTTACGATCGGGCGGGATATCCCTACCATGTCACATTCCTGGAATGCATCATTACCAATCAAGGAACTGGCGACTTGACCAGACAATACAACCATCGGAATTGAATCCATATAAGCTGTGGCAATACCGGTAATGGCATTGGTTGCTCCCGGACCGGAAGTAATCAATACCACCCCCACCTTCCCGGTAGAACGAGCATAACCATCAGCCATATGAACTGCCCCCTGCTCATGACGTACCAGGATATGCTCAATGCCCCCAACCGTATGCAGGGCATCATAAATATCCAGTACTGCCCCCCCCGGATAACCGAATATATGCTTAACGCCCTGATCAATTAACGATCGGACGACCATTTCAGCTCCTGATAACATCTCCATAGGTTTTCCTCCAGGCTCTGTTTGCAAGTTAATAAATCGGAAGTTCCTTCCACTTTTATTTTAGTAAGGCGAATGGCCTCTCAGCGATATATTGATGCTGAGTTAATTAACATAACGCTAGAAACAGATGTTAGCAATGTGAGTAAAGGCTGAATAGCAACTTTCTGGCAATTCTAAATGCCTTCTGTAAGCGTTATCTTACTATCAATAAGCTAAAAGTAAGTAGAATATGATTGGCTATACCTGAAAAGAACGACAACATATAGGTATTATCCGGTATATATACGATAAAAAACTAAAAAACAGTTTTCAAAATCGTTTAAATCACCACAGCATAAATTTGATAAAGGAAGTGCGGACGAATACCTCAGATAATTTAATCATAATTTCATCGTTTCTGAATAGCTATTGTGAATAATTCATTCAGGTAAAATCTATTTACCTCATTTTAATTATAGAACACAATAGAAACTATTATTTTTCCTTGGAGACCAATTCTACGAATTCAATAATTATCCAGATACATAAATATTCATTTTCATCATTAAACAACACGACATAATAATCAGAAAAATGATCATCTAAAATAAGTAAAATTATTTACTCGACTCATGAAAAGAATATTTCAACATTAAAGAAAACCCCATGAAATATATTAAAAATGAACCACACTAAAAACCATAAATATAAATTCATTACCCACAGTGCCGAATATATATTTTATAAACAACCATTTAACTTGAATTATTTAAATTAAACTTTAATTCACTCCATCATAAATTTATTTTTTATTAATCATAATTCATATTGATTAAAATAGCCAAGTCATGAATATAAGTAAACTTGGCATATCGACAAAACAACAAGACATTTATTTACAACATTGAATTGTTTTTTAATACCTTTTCTAAGTTAGGAAAAACAGTAAAACCGTCGCTATCTAAAAAATGCCCTCCATCGGGAAAACCATACAATTCAGCCCGGAGCTGCTGACTTAAATTTAATGTAAACTGTGGAGGTACAATCTCATCATTAAGCGATAATATTACTATTCGTTGGTTTATTCTGTGTATAAGCGGATAAAAATCCAAGTTCTCTTCAGTAAATATACTTAATTCGGGTAAAATCGATAATTTTTCGTAAAACCCTGAAATTAATACAATCCCCCCAATATTTACATTATCAGGTAAAGATGAAATATAACGGAGTGCGGCAATACAACCCAAGCTATGCCCAATAAAAAGCGTTTTTTCATTAGGATTAGGTACACTCTCCTGCAACTTTTCTTGCCATAAATGAGGTGAAGGAGCATGAGATTCAGGCATCTCTGGCACAATTACATGAACATTTAACCGTTCATATTGACCTTTAAGCCAAGGAAACCAATGATGCTCAGGAGTCGCCATAAGGCCATGAACAATAACTACATTATCAAAATTCATCAATTAACCTCATTATACAAAACGTGTCTTATTTCTATGCGCACAAGTATAAAATACTATCATTTGGTAGATTCACATAACAAGTGCTCTATTCTAGGCACAGAATAATACCAGTGAATATAATTTATTTATAATTTTTAAAATTAAACTACAACTTATTCATCTAATATTGAAATTTTTAAAACCGGATACTCCTGAGATAAATTTAAAGTAGAATATTACTGCAATACCACCTTAAACTTCCCTTAAATAGCCGGTTACGCTATATAAAGCGCCAGAAATTAATCTCGATACATGGATTCAATTTCGTTATGGTAACGCTGCATAATAATTTTCCTTCGCAATTTCAGTGTTGGCGTTAATTCCCCTGTTTCCATTGAAAATGGATTTGGCAGTAATGTGAAACGCTTTACCTGATCGAAGTGAGCAAGGTTTTTCTGAATCTCTTTCAGACGTTGTTCAAACATAGCCATAATGTGGCTATTACACAATAATTCAACCCGATCATGATATTTGAGATTAATTGATTTTGCATACTCTTCCAACGCATCATAACTAGGCACGATAAGGGCGGATACAAATTTACGTGCATCAGCAATAACAGCAACATGTTCAATAAAACGATCTTGCCCCAAAGTACCTTCAATCATTTGTGGGGCAATATATTTACCATTTGATGTTTTCATCAAATCTTTCAGGCGCTCAGTAATAAACAAATTACCATTTTCATCTAACTTACCGGCATCACCTGTACGCAACCAACCGTCTTGAGCGAATGCTCTGTCAGTTTCTTCCTGATTATTGAAATAGCCTTTCATCACAATGGGGCCACGCACCTGTATCTCATCTTCTTCACTGATACGGACGTCAATCCCAGGCAATGGCGTACCAATAGAGCCAAGCACATAACCTTGCTCTTGCCAACAGGAAACCGTGGCACAGGTCTCTGTCATCCCATAGCCGTATTTGATATTTACCCCAACAGCAAGGAAAAACAGGATAATCGTTTCATCCAGACGTGCGCCGGCCGCAGGTAAAAAACGAACCCGGCCGCCCAAGATATTACGCAGTTTGCTCAACACCAATTTATCGGCTAATTGATACATCGTAGTTGACCAAGGACAACTTTTTTTACTTTGCAACCGACGTAAAAACTGACGCTCACCACATTTAATCGCCCAGTTAAATAATTTTCTCCGATGCCAGGGGGCCTGAGAAACCTTTTCAAAAATCGCACTGTAAATTTTTTCGTAAAATCTCGGCACTGCGCACATCACTGTCGGGCGAACATCCGCCATAGCCTGACGAACAAAATTAGTATCAGTCAGATAAACATTTTGCGCGCCTGTATGCATCACATAAAAGCTCCATGCGCGTTCGAAAACATGGGATAGCGGCAGGAAACTCAAAGAAACATCCTGATCAGTTAACGTCAAGCGATGATCATGTGAATACAACTGATAAGCTAAATTACGGTAATCAAGCATGACGCCTTTAGGCTCGCCGGTTGTACCGGATGTATATATAAGCGTAAAAAGATCGTCCAGATTATGGTTAGCAATACGGGTTTCCAACTCAGACTGATGTTGTGATTTATTGTCAGTCATAAAGTCAGATAAATGCTGTGCTAATGAACAATCGCGCAAATCAACTGATTCATCTAATACTATGATGCGACTTAGCTGAGGACACCGTTCTGGCAAAGTGACCGCGACATCATATTGCACCTGCCCACCAACAAACAGAATACGCACACCGGCATCATTAAGAATGAAGCCAGCCTGTTCCTGACTGCTGGTTGCATACAAAGGAACAGTAACTGCCCTGAGTTGTAATACCGCAATATCGGTCAGTGACCACGCCATACTGTTATGTGCAAAAAGGCCAATTTTTTCCTGTACATCAACCCCCATCTCCAGCAATGCCCGGCTAATGGCTTTTGCCTTTTTGTCAATATCATTCCAGCTTAATTCGAGTTGTTCATCTGGAGACCATTGACGAAAAGCAATTCTCTCTGGGTTTTGTTTGATTTGTTGCTGCAACCGGTTTATCACGTGATAAGGATGTAAATTTTCAGTTATCACAATTCTTTTCCTGTTCGAAAAATTTTCCTCTTATCAGAGAAAAAACAATGGCTTTATTCTCTGATAATGCTTTTTTACATCACTGATTCGCTTTTCAGCTTACAGGTGTTAGCTATTTTCCTTTCAGTCTACCTATTCCTGAACAACAGGAAAAGAATATTTATCAAAAGTTGATAAGTTTGTGATAAAATAAAAAACTCACTACCTGTTTATCCAGTAGTGAGTTTCAAGTTAATTAACTGCCGCTAAGTTGGCTCAACAGCGATTTCATCCACTGATGCCCTTTATCTTTTGTTGTAGATTCGTGCCAAATCAAATAGCACGGACGGCTTACCTTATCCCATGGTAATGAAACAGCTCTTATTGCTAATTGTTCGCTGTAGTGTTCAACCAACCATCTTGGAGTAACCGCAACCAAATAGGTTTGAGATACAATATGCAGCACGCTATTCAAGTCAGTTCCCTGATAAACCACAGAACGCAGACGTTCTCCATTCTCATAATAGGGAGCACTGAATGAACCAACATTATCCAATGATACAACTGCATGATGTTCCTCATACAATTGCTGTTCACTAATACTATTTTCAATTCTTGGATGATTATTGGAAACGGCCAGGACCAACTCATCATTGAATAACGGGTAATGATGAAAATCCATACGTTCCAGCTGTGTATAGCTAATGACAAACTCAGTTTCCTGATACCTGAGCTGATGCTCAATATTATCATGCAGATATGATCGAATCGTAACACCCAGATTTGGTGTATTTTGTTTTACCTGTTCCACTATTTTTGCTGCCAGTCTAATATCTAAAGGGCTGCAAATTGAGAGATTAAAAACCCTGTCGCTATTATCAGGCTCAAAACCAACCCCAGGTAACTCATTATATACCAGTTGTAATGCCTGACGGACAGGACCAAATAATTGATGAGCCCTTGCCGTCGGTTGTATTCCACGCCCATAACGTACAAATAATTCGTCATTGAACATTAACTTTAAGCGAGAAACTGCATTACTAACAGCAGGTTGTGACATTCCCAATATCTGTGCCGCACGTGTTACATTCTGCATTTGCATCACTGCATCAAAAACAGTCAGCAGATTGAGATCCACATTACGTAAATGAATTTCACTTGGATCTTTTTTGGTTGCAGTTACTGAGGTGTATTCAGCCATTGTTTAACTCCACTAAACTCATTCAGATGACCCCGGCTAATAACAAAACATCGAAAATACCTTCATTCATTACTCAGATATTACGATGACTTTTACTATTAACGAGATCAATTATCTTAATCATTTTGATGATAAATAATTAAGACTCGTCCTTGTACAAATCTGAATACGCATAGCTAACCAGCGCATCCCCTTATTAATGCTAAAAATATATAATTTCAGTTAGTAGAAAATGTAGATGCTCATTATTCATTCACAAAAAAGTACAATTATGTTAACAATTTATTCACCCTGGTATTCCGTATGTGATGATAAATCAAAGAATGACTAAATTCATAATAAAATTGCTGATTTATTATTATTAAACAATTTTATCAGAGTCATTATATTATGAAATTATTTTTTCAACGATATATAACATAACTTCCTATTTATACCTATTTGTCAATGACAAACGATGTTTTTCAGAAAAACACAAACCTACTTCCAGCTCCCGGCACAAAAATACTTAATTTTAACTAATCAGTATAATGCGCTATTTTTTATATAAATCTGAGTTTATCACTAAAGTCCAACCCAAACATAAAAGGACAAAATAAAATCTTTTTAAATATAAACAGATCAACACTTCAATTTACAGTCATTGAAAAAGCAAAACCAAGAATCATATGCCTAAATGAATTCTTGACATCACTTTTAAGATAACGTATCAATAAAAGCATCCGAGTACCAAACACTCATTAATACTATTGAAAGGTTGGATCAGTATGATTCACTCAATTTGTCTACTAAGCCTACTACTAATCGTATCTGATATGCGCGGTATGCTGGTGGACAAAAAACAGAGTTGATTCAAAACGGAGTTGGTCCAAACCAGACATAAACAAGAACCCGCGCCATGCGCGGGTTTTTTTTACCTGCTGGGCGCAAAAAATAACCACGAGAGGAGCATGATATGAGCCAGCAAGTTATTATCTTCGATACTACATTACGTGATGGAGAACAGGCATTACAGGCCAGTTTAAGTGTGAAAGAAAAGCTCCAGATTGCATTGGCTTTGGAGAGAATGGGTGTTGATGTCATGGAAGTTGGTTTTCCGGTTTCCTCTCCCGGTGACTTTGAATCTGTACAGACGATCGCCAGACAGATAAAAACCAGCCGTGTTTGCGCCTTAGCCCGTTGTGTAGAAAAAGACATTGATGTTGCCGCTGAAGCATTAAAAGTTGCGGAGGCTTTTCGAATCCACGTTTTCCTGGCTACCTCCAACTTACATATTGAATCCAAACTGAAAAAAACATTCGAAAATGTTATGGAGATGGCCGCTCAATCAATCAAGCGGGCGCGTCGTTACACTGATGATGTTGAATTCTCCTGTGAAGATGCCGGCCGCACACCGATTGATAATCTGTGCCGGATTGTTGAAAACGCTATCAAAGCAGGTGCAACGACGATTAACATTCCAGACACTGTCGGTTACACCACGCCCTATCAATTTGGGGGAATCATCACTAACTTGATCGAACGTGTTCCTAATATTGACAAGGCGATATTATCCGTACATTGCCACGATGATTTGGGGATGTCTGCCGCCAACTCTATCACCGCAGTACAATCTGGCGCCCGTCAGATAGAAGGAACGATTAATGGTCTGGGTGAACGTGCCGGCAACTGCTCGCTGGAAGAAGTGATCATGACAATTAAAGTCCGCCAACAAATGTTAGGCGTTTATACTAATATCAATCATCAAGAAATTTACCGTACCAGTCAGTTAGTCAGCCAGTTATGTAATATGCCGATCCCCGCGAATAAAGCGGTTGTTGGTAGCAATGCATTTTCCCACTCATCCGGTATTCATCAGGATGGCGTGCTGAAAAATCGCGAAACTTACGAAATTATGACGCCGGAATCCATCGGCCTGAAAGAAATTCAATTGAATCTGACTTCCCGTTCCGGTCGTGCCGCCGTGAAACACCGTATGGAAGAGATGGGATATCAGGACAAAGATTACGATCTGGATAGCTTATACGACGCTTTTTTGCGTCTGGCAGATAAGAAAGGCCAGGTATTTGACTATGATTTGGAGGCGTTAGCCTTCATCAATCTGCAACAGCAAGAGCCAGAATTTTTCCGCCTGGATAACTTTAATATCCAATCCGGCTCCAACGTGATAGCAACAGCAGCGGTGCGTTTAACATGTGGTAAAGAGATAAAATCAGAAGCCGCCACCGGTAACGGCCCGGTAGATGCTATCTATCAAGCAATCAACCGAATAACTGAATACCCGATTGAACTGGTTTCTTATCAATTATCGGGGAAAGGGCAAGGGAAAAAAGCGCTGGGTCAAGTCAATATCGTCGTCGAATGCTTTGGGCGTCGCTTCCACGGCATGGGGCTCGAAACAGATATCGTTGAATCCTCAACCAAGGCAATGATTCATGTGCTCAATAGTATCTGGCGCGCAGAACAAGTTCAGAAAGAGAAACAACGCATACAGCAAAATACAAAGGAAATGGTGTAAACATGTCGAACAGTTATCATATTGCAATTTTACCCGGTGATGGTATTGGCCCTGAAATTATGACGCAGGCCCATAAGATATTGGACGCAATCCGTAAGCGTTTCACTATCCGTATCACCACCAGTGAATATGATGTAGGTGGGATTGCTATCGATCGTCACGGCTGTCCACTGCCGGCAACAACCATAGCAGGTTGTGAACAGGCTGACGCCATATTGTTCGGCTCCGTGGGGGGGCCTAAATGGGAACATTTACCGCCAGCAGAACAGCCTGAGCGCGGCGCGCTGTTGCCATTACGCAAGCATTTCAAACTGTTCAGCAATTTGCGCCCTGCCCGCTTATATGCCGGATTAGAAGTATTTTGTCCTTTACGCAGTGATATTGCAGCCAAAGGCTTTGATATTTTATGTGTCCGTGAATTAACCGGCGGTATCTATTTTGGTCAACCTAAAGGACGTGAAGGCCAGGGTAAATATGAACGTGCATTTGATACTGAGATTTATCACCGCTTTGAAATTGAGCGTATTGCCCGTATCGCCTTTGAATCAGCCCGCAAACGCCGTAATAAAGTCACGTCTATTGATAAAGCAAACGTGTTGCAGAGTTCCGTATTGTGGCGAGAAGTGGTTACTGAGATTGCAAAAGAGTATCCAGATGTAGCAATCAGCCACATGTATATTGATAATGCCGCCATGCAGTTGATTAAAGATCCGTCTCAATTTGATGTGCTGCTGTGCTCCAATATTTTCGGTGATATTTTATCCGATGAATGCGCTATGATTACCGGTTCCATGGGAATGCTCCCTTCCGCCAGCCTGAACGAAAAAAGTTTTGGTCTGTATGAACCGGCTGGCGGCTCTGCACCGGATATTGCCGGAAAAGGCATTGCTAACCCGATAGCCCAGATCCTGTCTGCTGCTTTACTGCTGCGTTACAGCTTAGGTCATCATGATGCGGCTAATGCGATTGAACAGGCGGTTAATCATGTGTTGGAACAGGGCTATCGCACAACAGATTTAGCCGGAAATGGCAAAGCAATCAGCACTGATGAAATGGGCAGCATTATCGCCCGTTATGTAGCCGAGGGTATTTAACATGGCTAAGACTTTATATCAGAAATTATATGACGCTCATATTGTCCGGGCAGTCCCGAATGAAACCCCGTTACTCTATATTGATCGCCATTTGGTTCATGAAGTGACCTCCCCACAGGCGTTTGACGGTTTGCGCACGAAAGGCCGGCCGGTGCACCAGCCGGGTAAAACGTTCGCAACAATGGATCATAACGTATCCACGCAGACAAAAGATATTAACGCCTGTGGTGACATGGCGCGTATTCAAATGCAGGAGTTGATGAAAAACTGTGCTGAATTCGGTATCACATTATATGATCTGAACCATCCTTATCAGGGAATTGTTCATGTAATCGGACCGGAACAAGGCATGACCCTGCCGGGAATGACGATCGTTTGTGGTGATTCCCATACCGCAACGCATGGCGCATTCGGTTCACTGGCTTTCGGTATTGGTACTTCTGAGGTTGAACACGTACTGGCAACCCAAACTCTGAAACAAGCCCGTGCTAAGACGATGAAAATCGAAGTGGTTGGCGATGTCGGTGATGCGATTACCGCCAAAGATATCGTTCTGGCAATCATTGGCAAAACAGGCAGCGCGGGTGGTACAGGTTATGTAGTTGAATTCTGTGGTAAGGCGATTGAAGCGCTGAGTATGGAAGGCCGTATGACCTTATGTAATATGGCAATTGAAATGGGCGCGAAAGCGGGTTTAGTCGCGCCGGATGAAACCACATTTACTTATATAAAAGGTCGTCAGTTTTCACCAAAAGGAGAACTGTGGGAACAAGCTGTCGCTTACTGGAAAACATTGAAATCCGATCCTGCTGCACAATATGACACCGTTGTTACTATTAACGCGGAAGAGATCTCGCCGCAGGTCACATGGGGAACCAACCCAGGACAAGTCATCGCGATTGATCAAGCCATTCCCGCGCCAGAATCTTTCAATGATCCTGTTGAACGTGCATCTGCTGAGAAAGCACTAGCTTATATGGATTTGAAACCGGGTATTAAATTAACAGATGTGAAGATCGATAAAGTCTTCATCGGCTCCTGCACCAACTCCCGCATCGAAGATTTACGGGCTGCTGCCGTCATCGCACAAGGTCATAAAGTTGCACCAGGCGTTCAGGCGATCGTCGTTCCAGGATCGGGCCCCGTTCAGACGCAAGCAGAAGCAGAAGGTTTAGATAAGATTTTCATAAGTGCTGGTTTTGAATGGCGCTTACCGGGGTGTTCAATGTGTCTGGCAATGAATAATGACCGTCTGCAACCAGGTGAACGTTGCGCTTCTACTAGTAACCGCAACTTCGAAGGACGTCAGGGGCGTGGTGGACGCACGCATTTGGTCAGCCCGGCGATGGCAGCAGCAGCAGCGATTAATGGTCATTTTATTGACATACGTCATCCGGCACAGAAGTCATAAAGGAGGAATTATGGAAAAATTTATTCAACATACCGGGTTGGTCGCTCCTTTAGATGCTGCAAACGTTGATACCGATGCCATTATTCCAAAACAATTTTTGCAGAAAGTTACCCGTACCGGGTTTGGTCAGCACCTGTTTCACGACTGGCGTTTCCTTGATGATGCGGGACAAAAACCTAATCCTGAATTCGTATTAAACCAGCCCAGTTATCAGGGGGCCAGTATCCTGCTGGCGCGTGAAAACTTTGGTTGTGGTTCCTCCCGTGAACACGCCCCTTGGGCCTTGACGGATTATGGTTTTAAAGTTGTTATCGCGCCAAGTTTCGCGGATATTTTCTATGGTAACGCCTTCAACAACCAGTTACTGCCAGTGAAATTAGATGATAAAGAGGTCGATGAACTATTTGAGTTGGTTCAGCAAAACACAATTTGTCGTTTTACCGTCGATCTGGCACAACAGAAAGTATACGCCGGCAATAAAAGCTACGATTTTGAAATCGACAGCTTCCGACGTCACTGTATGATGAATGGTCTGGACAGCATCGGCCTGACATTACAGCATCTGGACGCCATAATCGCCTACGAGCAGAAACAACCGGTTTTCCTGCGTTAACCTTTCCCTTTATTTATTCATCCCGTAGTTTTGTACTGCGGGATTTTATTAGATCTGATCTATGGATATTAAGGCGCGTTAGATTTTTACGCTTCACATAAAAACAACGATATGAGTTAATTTTATCGTTAAATCACATTTAAGGTATAAAAAGAGGCGTGATTTAAATCAAACAGTAGAAAAGCAATGCTATTAAACGGGATGAAATAGTACAAAACAAGTTTTAACGGATGTATTTAATGTATCGCAGTGTTGCATAACAAATTCAACATAAAAGCGCTGTAAGTAATCCAGTTTGTGTTCGGTTTAATCGTTTATTTGCGGGTTTTGTTATTCCTGTTTTTATTTATTTTTTTGCGTGGCACATAAAGCATTAATAAAGCCAATTCTTTTTCTCATTTTCACTGATATATTTATGATGGGAAAATTTTAAACTGTTATTAAAAACCTTTTTTAACCTCTGGTTTTAACTTGTACAATAAGGTTTTAGCCGTTGTTTTTACTGCTTTTAACATTTGTTTTTATTAAGTTTAATCATCATGGTGTATTGTATTTTACGTTTAATCAATGTTAATAATACTCAATTTTTATCTTTACTGACACTGTTTTACTGGCAATGTTGTGTGGTTTTTATAAGTCTTTTATCTCCATAAATCAACTCGTAAATAGTCTTATGGCATAAAGATACCCATTTGTGTTTTTTCAGATAATATCTTTTTTTGCTGATTTTTTCAATTTTCTGTTAATAGCCTTAGATTAAAGTTAATTAACGTCAATTTAAAAATCTGTACTTATAGTTAAATCCGTCTTTTATATAAAAGTTTAATACATCTGTTTTCGTGCTTTTAAATGGTCATAGCAGATTAGGTAAATGTAAAATAAGCGGAGGATAACGTCGTTGATAAATACATTAAACATGATCGGAATAAGCCGTTTTAGTTACTCTGCCCCTTTTCAAAATCGGGCATTAATGGACGTCTGTTTTTTCCCTTAGCTAACTAATCACAGAAAAAAAGCGGCCTTGCCGTTCGACATCTATTTAAATAATGTTTAAATAAATCGGCAAACTCATTTAATAACGCCTTATTATATCAACAATAGTGAAAAGTCTGGCGAATTAGTTAGCCCGAAAGGTTATAATGATCAAATGGATATTTAAGCGTTAACGGATTGCACAAAATAGTTTGTAAAAACAATAGCATGGATTTATTTTGCGTTAAATCACATTAAAGGTATAAAAAGAAGCATGACTTAAATAAAACGGTAGAAAAATAATGCTATTAAATGGGATAAATAGTGTAAAACAAGTTTAAACGGATGTATTTAATGTATCGCAGTGTTGCATAATAAACTCAAAATAATAACGCTACAAATAATCCAACTCGTGTTCGATTGCATCATTTATTTACGGGTTTTGTTATTCCTATTTTTTATGAATCACTATTTAACTGGCTTATGAAAAAGTTTATTTACCAGTTGAAAACGTTATTAAAGTCGGTTCATTTTAGAAAATAGATTATCTGATAAACCGATTCCTGTTTTTATTTATCCTTTTCTTCGTGATATATAAAGCATTAATAAAGCCAATTATTTTTCTCATTTTCACTGATATATTTATGATGGAAAGATTTTAAATGGTTATTAAAAGTTATTTTTTAACTTATGATTTCAATCAAAATAATAAGGTTTTAACCGTTGTTTTTACTACTTTTAACGTCTGGTTTTTATTAAGTTTAATCAATGTTATTAATACTCACTTTTTATCTTTACTGACGTTATTTTACTGGCAATCCTAAACAGTTTTTATAATTCTTTTATCTTCATAAATCAATCAGCAAATAGCTTAATGGTATCAAGATATCTTTTTATTCTTTTCCGAGTAATATCTTTTTTTGCTGATTTTTTCAATTTTCCGTTAATGATAAATAAACTTTGATTAAATATAATCAATATTCTTTTAAAGAAATTACACTTATAGTTAAATCCATCTTTTATATAAAACATTTAATATCTCTGTTTTCGTGCTTTTAAATGGTCATAGCAGGGCCGCCATAAACCAGCGCATAGCCGCCTGCCGCCACGGCGGTGACGGTTATCGCGGCATCCCGCCGCGCAATGACGCGCTCTTCCGCCGCTTTATCCCCTTTTCCTGCCGCTAAGATGTCTTTTTGATTATCTACCGATAACTGATACAGCATATGTTCAGTCATGTTATTACGATAGACAAGCTCTGCGCTGCTCGCCGCACTGTAAGCGCTTTCCGGGGTATGGCTAATCAGGGCGCCTGACAACGCCCCGATAAATCTAGTGTTTTGCTTAACCAGAATCCCAAGTCTGGGCCAGTTGCCGCTCCTAGAGCATTATTTTCAGCGACAACGTTCTCTATCATGAAATCTGACCATAAACACGCTTTTTCCTTAATACACTCAGTTAGTTATATCTGATCTGGACCTAAACAAAGTTAGCTGCCGATGAAACTGCCCAAAAATTAAGGTTCAGTTCACAAAGCAGGAGCGAGTTCAGTTGTTCAATAAATGTTCTTTGGCTTTTGATAAAGCATATTGAAGCCAATCAAGATCAATTATTCTGGCTCTAGGAGAAAATTCTACCTTAATATTTTCAACCCCCTCTTCTTGTTGCAAAAGAGCAAAAAACTCTCCATTACAATAAATTTCAGCTACCAAACATTCGTAATCTATATCGCTTGCTATGACAATTTTTAGTTGATACCTATTATTCATTATGGCTCCAAAAATCCGCGAAAGTTACCTTGAGGATCAAATCTCGCCCCGCGACCATCCGGTGCTACTATATCAAAACCACCAAAACGATTACCTTGTTGAACCTTAGCTCCCGGTGTTTTAATTATCTCCTCCAAGATTTTTTGTCCTTGCTGATTAACCTTTTCTGGATTTCCTTTAGCAACAGGGAATGCGCTGCCCTCACGGCTTCCATGCTTCTGCAAAGCTCTACCAGCAACAGTGAAATTTCCAGCTTTAGCTGCCGGATCAATTTTAGTTCCTGTTTCAGCAAGTTCGGTTAACCCTAATTTGCCAAATTTCCCTACATCTATTTTTTGAGCAACAGACTTATTAAGCAAATTTCTAACTGCATTAACCGCTACAGCTTCTGTTTGTACCGCTTCCACCGCAGTTTTACCCACAACACCCACACTACCCAGTGTCAGTGCTTCAGCGACCTGCACACCAGCATGATTCAATCCTCCTGCCAGATTTTTTGCACCTTCCTGGGTGTTACCTAATACTTTTATGGCTCCCGTCGCCAAAACACCAGTCCCAACAGCCGCCTCCGGCGCAACCGCATCAGCGACAAAAATGCCCACGTTATTCAGGCACAGCGCCGGATTGGTTTTACAGCCTTCAAGCGCAACACGCCCTGCCGTGGCCATTTCCGCCGAGCCCGCAATCAGTATCTGACCGCCATAAACCAGCGCATAGCCACCTGCCGCCACAGCGGTGACGGTTATCGCGGCATCCCGCCGCGCAATGACGCGCTCTTCCGCCGCTTTATCCCCTTTTCCTGCCGCTAAGATGTCTTTTTGATTATCTACCGATAACTGATACAACATATGCTCAGTCATGTTATTACGATAGACAAGCTCCGCGCTGTTCGCCGCACTGTAAGCGCTTTCCGGGGTATGGCTAATCAGGGCGCCTGACAACGCCCCGATAAATTTAGCCGTCTGAGCCTTAGCTTCATTACCCGTCAGCGCTTCCTGAAGTTTATGGATTTGTCGCTCTGCTTCATTCTTATATGCCGGTTCAAATAGCCTACTTTCCATTGTGATGGCCGCCAGTTCTGCGGCTAAGGCGCCCACCGCCGCCCCTTTGGCATCCCCGCCGCTAATCTCCGCCGCCAGCGCAGACACTGCGGCATGGCTAATCGCTTTACCCGGGATACCCAGAATCTGACCGTTATCACCAATCAATCGGGCCCCTTCGGCATTAATCTGGTTTCCCACATTGTTCAACAACGCGGTTTGCAGATTGTCCGTAAAACTGCCGCCGTTAATCGCCGTCCCTATTGTGGAACTGACGACGGAATGCGCTGCAACACGCTGGGCCACCTGACTCCAGTTATGATGACTCAATAAGGGCAGTTGCGCTTTTATCGGATCGACAACGGTTTTTCCCTCCACTAATTTTCCCCAGTCCATCGTGTGGTCTACTCCCCCTAATGCGCCACCTACCGCGACTTGGGTCACGAGGGATTTGACGGCATCACGCTTCGCTAAGGCGGCCAGTGTCTGGGTGAGATTGCCTTTATTTTCGACTAAGGCCACCGCCGCCTGCGAGGTTAACCCGATCATACCGCCATAAGCCGCCCCATAAACCACGCTCGCCGTGGCTCCCGTGGCCCCTGTCGCACCGACCACGCCATTTCCCGCCCAGGCTGCCAGGCCCGAACCCGCCGTCACCGCCGCCACCGCAATCGCTATCACGGCGCCCGCAACAGGGTTTAAGCTTGTGCTTTTTTTGTCCCAGCTACGGTAAGCGTCCTTAACCCGATCCCACTGGACATCATGGCGGCCTTGCAGATTTTTCAACCATTCGGTGCCGGGGGTGTTACCGAGTACAGCCAGCGTATCTTCCAGTAACTGCCCGTCTTTCACATCCGCACTGATACCGGCTGCTGCCTCCACCGTCAGCGTACCGCCAACCTGCACGGACGGGATGGCCCAGGTCGTCTCACTGTGGCCTTTATCGTGGTGCATGATGAAAAAACCGGTTGACGTTGTGATGGTCTGCTCAAAAGCGGTATTTGGCATGGCCCGAAAGTTCACTTTCCCGGTCTGGCTGGTGATTTTCGCGTTTTTCTGGGTTTCTATCCGACTCGCTTCTAATGTCACGTCATCTTTTGCCATCAGGGTAATATCCCCGCCGGCCGTCAATTCCGTGACTTTGTTGGTATTCCTGATTTGTGTTTTATGTTCTGTTTTAGAACCAAACACTTTACACGATTTTATGGGGCCCAAACCTTTACAGCTTTTCCGCGTTTCTTCACTTTTATAGGTTTCTTCCATGGCTTGCGCATAGAGAAAGCCGCCGGTTGCCGCGATATCGATCACGCCTTTAGCCATGAGTTCTGTCGCCTGGAATAAAATACTGCCCTGCGCGTGGAGCGTTAATGCCCCGCCACTCTTAAGCCGGCTGGCGTGTTGCGTAAAGCGGCCAATATTCCCTTCGCGGATAAATTCTTGTAATGATTCAAAACGCACATTCCCGCCCGCGGAAAGCCGCATATTCCTGCCGGATGTCAGGCGGGCGCCGGATGTCAGCAGGTTGCCTGCCGCCGCTAAGGTGAGGTTTTGCGCGGCGTTGATGGCGCCGGTGGCATACAGGTAATGTTTATCGCCATCATTAATCGGCGAATATTTTTGGGCTGAGAAAATGAAGTCCCGGCCAGCGTTAACCGACACATTTCCCTGCGTCGAGGTTAATCTGGCAATCTTACCCACGATATCGCCCCCCGCACTGAGTTGCAGGTCATCAACCGCAGTGATTTGTGTGCCTAATTCGGATAAATCAACCGAGGTCAGCCGTTCTTTTAAGGCTAATAGTTTGTCAAATCCATATAATTTGGATAAATAAAACAGACTGTCTGACGCCTGCTGCGTATCGGGTCGAGACATATCAATATCGTGACCCGCACTGAGCGTGACTTGTTGCCCGGCACTGATCCGCGCTCTCTGTAAACCTAAATCCTGGCCTGCAAACAGATGAATATTGCCCGCCGCGTTCAAGTGACTTTGGTCGGCATTCAGGTGACGGCCCGCACTGAATGTCAGATGACGGGATTTAGCTAACCGGGTACCGGCGAGATCCAGATCACGGCCTGCGGAAATCCGCAAATGATTATCCGCCGAAAGGGTGGGTAATGATGCCTCAAACTGTCTCCATCCCAGTTGGATGTCGCCTTCACGCACCAGTAGCTCAACATTTTCCCCCTTTAACTCTGCCTGACCGGCGGTGATAGCTTTACCGGCAATCAGGGTCAGATTTTTCTTTGCCGCCAGTTTAACCTCGCGGGCCTCAATCTCGTGACCCGCGTTTAACGTCATATTGCTGGCTTTATCGAATAAAATCCTCTGGAGGTTCAATTTGTGCCCCGCGAACATCTGCAAATAGTTAGCGGCCAAAATACGGGACGGGCTCCGTCCTATATTATTGATGTCACCTTCGCGTGCGAGAAGCGCTACATTTTCCCCTGTCAGCCCGGCTTGATGGACGGCAATACCTTTGCCCGCCATCAGGGTCAAATTTTTCTTTGCCGCCAATGTCCCCCAGAGATCCAGTGTGTTCCCCGCGGCCATCTGCACCTGGTTATTGGCCGAAATATTTGAATCGTCACCACTTATCCGGATGTCACCTTCACGTGCGAGCAACTCAACATTTTCCCCTGTCAGCCCGGCTTGATAGACGGCAATATCTTTGCCCGCCATCAGGGTCAGATTTTTCTTTGCCGCCAGTTTAACCTCGCGGGCCTCAATCTCGTGACCCGCGTTTAACGTCATATTGCTGGCTTTATCGAATAAAATCCTCTGGAGGTTCAATTTGTGCCCCGCGAACATCTGCAAATAGTTAGCGGCCAAAATACGGGACGGGCTCCGTCCTATATTATTGATGTTACCTTCGCGTGCGAGAAGCGCTACATTTTCCCCTGTCAGCCCGGCTTGATGGACGGCAATACCTTTGCCCGCCATCAGGGTCAGATGTTTCTTTGCCGCCAATGTCCCACAGAGATCCAGTGTGTTCCCCGCGACTATCTGCACCTGATTATTGGCCGAAATATTTGAATCGTCACCACTTATCCGGATGTCACCTTCACGTGCGAGCAACTCAACATTTTCCCCTGTCAGCCCGATTTGATGGACGGCAATACCTTTGCCCGCCATCAGGGTCAGATGTTTCTTTGCCGCCAATGTGCTGTTGTTAACATAAATTTTACGTTCAGCAATGACTGACAGGTCATTTTCCGCCTCGAGGTGCCCCATGCCGGTAATGTCACCGGCATGAAGCAGAATATTTTTAGCTGAGATTAGCGCGCTCCCGCTGAATTGATGAATAAAGTCAGCCACCACATTCAGCGCGGCTGAAAGTTTACCGTCCATCCCGTTGTTAAAGTCGTGACCGGTTAAGATGAGATTTTTCTTCGCATGAAACTGGCTTTGACTGTTATCCAGCTTTGTCGCATTGATATAAGCGTTCATTCCCGCAGCGACGTTGGCATCCCAGGCATTATTTAATGCTTTGGTGCGAATGATGATATCGCCATGATGGGTTTTCAGCGTCGCAGAAGTGTTGTTAATTTCAGTGCTTAGGTTACCGCTCACGTCTTTTTGCAACCAAAGATGATTATTTGCCTGAATCAGACCCTTATTCTGATTATATAAATGATCGATAAATAACCGCATGTCACCGTCTGCGATAATCTGACCGGTGTTGTTCAGCGTGTTCGCGGCCAGCGTGATATCTTTCCCGGCCTGCACGTGACTCTGTTCCGTCGTTTTAATGCCCTGACTGCTAACAGTGATATCCGTTTTGGCCTGTATATTGCCCAGAGTCACCTTGCCATCCGCCGTCAGACTAATGTCACCTTGCGTTGCCGTCAGGTTGGTCAGGTTAACTTCCTTGCCCGGCTCGGTACTCACCAGACGGATTTTATTGGCAGACATGCCCCCCAATAACCCGGTATTAATCGCTTTCCAGGGAGCAAAACCGTCTCCTGTCATCGGAATCAGGGTCCCGTGTTTGACATCAACCCAATTGGGCCCTTGTGTCAGTGTCAGGTTTTTTGCCTGCACTTTGCCGTTAAGTATTGTAGCCCGGCTGATAATATCGACAGCGTCCTGCGCCGTGGCATCCAGCCCCTTTTTATTAAAGGTTATGGCGCCTTTTTTCACGTCTAAAGCCGCTAACGCGCCGTCTTTATCAAATACCGGTTTCCCGGTCGATAAGGTGACTGCCGGGGTATTGATAAAGCCACAGCCATTGCAGGTTATGCCATTCGGGTTAGCGATGAAGACAGAGGCTTTTTGCCCCACGACTTCCAACAGGCCCTGTAGATTTGAGGCTAACGTCCCCACCACTTCATGAATAATCAACTCAGCCGATTGACCGTTGAAGTGCGGGTTTGCCCCAATTTGTCCCGCCAGTACGGATTGGGTAGCATCGGTAGCATTATTGAACACCAGCCCGGCAGCCCCAACGTTAAACTCCCGATAACGGTTATGTGAAACACCCCAGGAATTCGGTGCCGCAATCTGGATAATAGGCAGGTTATTTCTCACGGCAATCCGCGCGCGTTTATCCGCCAGTTGAATTCCGGGTATGCCACCGGCTATTTCTGGAATAGTGAGGGTCAGTTGAGGGGCATTACCTAATGCGAGGTCAATCAACGCAGAAGTCACCGGAGTATATCTCCCGTCGACTAAGTGCAACGCGTCGCTATTTTGGGCAACTGCGGTCGTCCCTTCTGCCGATAATGTTGTCTCCGTTATATTGCTGCGGGCAATCAGCGCTAAATTGTTGCCAGCGGTGACCTTGCCAATATTAATCGAGCCATCACTGGTCAGGGTAATATCTTTCCCGGCGGTCAGGGAAATCCCCCTCAGATTTACCCCTGCCCCAGTATGGAGTTCAATATTCTCATCCGCGGCCAAATGCTGATTAGTATCAACCCAACGATTACCCGCTAAAAAGATATTTTTTGCCCGGTTAATTAACGTATTTGAAAGCGATATTCCCTGTTCAGACAGAATACGCAGCGTATTAGCCGCAGAAATAGTAGATAGTGCCTGTGTACCTGCCGCAGTGGAATTATCTCCTCCAGATGAAACAGAAATACCACCACCGCGGGAGATTAAGGTCATGTCATGACCTGAGATATCCGTGCCACGCACCGTAAAACTGTTCTTTCCCTGTAGCAGAACCTGGTTCCCGGCGGTGACATTTCCCCCATTTAAAGACAAGGTTTTCGCTTTAATGGTGACATCACCGTCGGCACGAATTCGTCCCCAACTCTGCAATGTATCGGTTGTCAATATCAGATGTTGACCGGCTTGCATATGACTCTGTTTCGCCATGTCAATGTCTTTACCGTTAACGGTGATATCCGTTTTGGCCTGTACATCCCCCAGCGTCACCTTGCCATCCGCAGTTAAATTGATGTCGCCTTGCGTTGCCGTCAGGTTGGTCAGGTTAACTTCCTTGTCCGGCTCGGTACTCACCAGACGGATTTTATTGGCAGACATACCCCCCAATAACCCGGTATCTATCACTTTCCAGAGGGTATAACCTTCCTTTGCAATAGGGACAAGGGCGCCACGCTGTAAATCAACCTGATTGGGGCCTTGTATCAATGCCAGGTTCTTCGCCTGGAGTGTACCGTTAAGCTGAGTGGCCCGGCTGAGGATATCGAGAGAATCTTGCGCCGTGGCATCCAGTCCCTTTTCGCCCAGGGTGATGAGGCCTTTTTTCACTTCCAGAGCCGCTAACGCGCCCTCTTTATCAAACACCGGTTTACCGGTGGATAAGGTGACCGCCGGGGTATTCACAAAGCTACAGCCATTGCAGGTCATGCCATTCGGGTTGACGATGAAAACCGGGGCTTTTTGCCCCACCACTTCCAACAGCCCTTGCAGATTTGAGGCTAAGGTCCCCACCACTTCATTGATAATCAGTTCAGCCGATTGACCGGTGAAGTTCAGATTCGCGCCAATTTTCCCCGCCAGCAGAGACTGAGTCTCGTGGGTCGCGTTATTCAATACCAGTCCCGATGTACCAACATTAAATTCCTGATACTGGTTATGTGAAACGCCCCGGGCATTCGGGGCCGCAATATGGATAATCGGGAGATTGTTTTTCGCGGTGAGGCGGGTTTGTTTATCCGCCAATGTAATCCCCGGTACTTCTCTTTCTCCTTCTCTTTCTCCTTCTACTTCTACTTCTGAGGCGTTTAGGGTCAGTTGAGGAGCATGACTTAACGCACGTGCAATCAGCGCAGAAGTGACGGGCGTATATTTCCCTTCCACTGCGTTATACCGCCCTGCCGGTGAATGCAACTCTGCGTTGTTTTTGGTGATAGCAGTCGTCCCTTTTGCCGACAAAGTTGCCTCAGTATCAATAATGTCACCACCAGCATTAAGGGTTAAATTATTGCCGGCAGTGATGATACTGCTCGCTATGGGTAATTGAAATTGTGGGTAAGATTGTTCGTCTTCCTCGTCATCGGCATTTTCATATTCATAATGCTTCTCATAACCCGTTCCGTGTTCATCTTCATATTCATAGGGGTCCTCTGCTGTGATTTTACTCACATCAAGCGTGCCGCCACTGGTCAGCGTGATATCCTTCCCTGCCGTCAAGGAAATGCTTCTCAGATCGACAATCTTTCCTGCATGGATCTCAATATTTTCATCCGCTTGCAATTGGCTAAGCTGGCGCAGACGCTGATTAATGAATGCTTGTTTAGCGCTGTCATTAAGTGGACTCTGTTCATCAATTAAATCACCCGAGGCATAAATCTCAAGCTTATCATTGGTTGCCAAAAAGATATTTTTCGCCCGGTTAATCAGGGTATCGGCGATATTAATAGGACCTTCGGCGATAATACGTAATAGGTTATCAGCAGAAAGCGTGGTTAATACCCTTATTCCTTCCGGGGTATAGTCGTCTCCAGAGACAACAGACAGCAGTCCCCGGCTGGCAAGCAAGGTCACATCACGACCGGCAATATCGTAGCCCTTCATATTAAGATGTGACCGGCCATCCAGCAGGACATGGTTCCCGGCTTTTAAATTCCCCTGACCTAAATAGATTGTTTCAGCGTCAACGGTTAAGTTTTGTTCTGCCCTCATTGACGCACGATTCACTAAATCTCGGGCAGTTAGAGCAATGTTTTTCCCGGTGATTAACGCCAGATCAGTGGTGTTCTTTCCCGCTTTAACATGTTCTTTATCTAAATCAAAACGAAATGCATCTTGAAATGTCGCTGTCAGATCCCCACCAGCACTCAGTTTACCGATGATATTATCCTGACCGTCTTTTATCGCTTTGGTTGAAAAATTTTTGCCTGTCAGGGTGAGATTTTGTCCCGCGCTTAACTCGCCAACATTATTTATCTCGTTAGCAGTAATGGTGTTGTTTTTACCCGCAGTAATAATAGGGTGGCTTTGCTTAGTCGGGTTTACGTTATCAAGTTGAGTCGCTTTAAGGGTGACATCCCCGCCCGCACGGATTTGACCTTGATTCCGCAATGTTTCGGTGGTCAATATCAGATGTTGGCCCGCTTGCACATGGCTTTGTGCCGCCGTTTCAATGGCTTTGCTGTTGATATTAATGTCTGTCTTGGCATGCACCTCCCCCAGGATAATTTTACCCTCAGCGGTTAAGCTGATAGCGTCCTGCGCTGTGGTCAGGTGGGTGAGATTAACCCCGACACCCGCTTCAGTGGCAACCAGCCGGATTTTATTGGCATACATGCCGCCTAATGCTTTGGTATCAACGGCTAATTGCGGTTTAGCGCCTTCTCCGGTGATAGGATTGACCGTGCCGTCTTTCCGGTTGATGCGGTTGGCACCCTGCGTCAGCGAGAGGGTGTTGGCCTGAATCTTGCCGTTTAATTCCGTCGCCCGGCTGAGGATATCGACATAATCCGTCGCCTTACCATCCAAGCCTTTGCCGCCAATGGTAATCAGACCTTGTTTAACTTCCAACGCGTCCAGCGCACCCTGTTTGTCAAACTGGGGTTTCCCGGTGGTTAGGGTGGCGCCGGCAGTATTGATAAAACCACAACCATCACAGGTAATACCGTTGGGGTTGGCAATCATTACGTTGGCTTTATTGCCGACAATTTCCAACTGGCCTTGCAGCTCAGAGCTCCCGTTGCCGGTGACTTCATTGATAATCAGTTCCGCCGCGTTGCCTTTCAGATTAGGGTTGGCGTTAAGTTGCCCGGCCAGTTGTGATTGGGCTGCTTGAGTGGCGTTATTAAGCACGGCGCCCTGAGTGGCAACGTTAAATTCTTGATAGGTGTTGTGAGATATTCCCGCGTTATTCGGTGTGGCGATATTCACCACCGGGACATTACCCTGATGTTGTACCTGCGTTTGGTGATTATCCGGCGTTATTCCGGCAGCTATAGCCGGATGAAGGGGATAAACGGCGGTCAGGTAAATTAAAAGATAACTCGTGGCCCTGACCACCGGGGTGCTGCGTTGATCCATCGTACTTTCTCTTTTCTTAAGTTAATCTGGCTTCGGTGATAAAACGGTCATCTTTCCATAGAAAATATTAACAATTTAATAATGACATAATAAAACTATTCTAATGCGTGATTAATTGCCTGTCTGAATGGATAGTATTAAATGCGATCAAGATCGAGTTATTTAATCTTGATAATGGGGAATTCGATGTATTAAATGCCAGAAAGTGGCGATAAGGATGGAAATACTCTTTTTTATGTCAACAAAAGTACTTTCAGTTTTTTAATGGTATTACATCCCCAATCCAGCAGGTGTGTGGCATTCTGCTTATGTATTTGGGGATGTTTTTAAATGGGTTGGTCAACAACCTGAAATCCCAAAGGGCTTTAGGGCTGAGCAGGCGGAGTCTCTTAACGTCCAGTTCGGTGCGGTACGTTTCGCGTACAACAAGGCTCTGTACATCAAAAAACACGCTTATAAGCGTTACGGCGTCCCCCCAGAAATAGAGGCTAGCCTAGCATATTAAAGAAATTACCCGGCAAGAACTGCAACTGTAGCTGGACAAATCTCTATCAATACCAGATTATGATTCATTTTAAGCTGATACGTAGAAAAGAGACTGTATAGAATAACAGTACACACAATATACAATAAGAAAAAAAGCCAGTAAGCTTTCTTACTGGCTGGCAAATCACCATTACTCAAGAAAATTGGGGGAGAAGCCAGATTTCGTTCTGGCCTATTGAGCTACTTTCAATAGTGATAATTATCGGCTTAATATAAGGAAACAAAAATTGATCAATAATACTACGGAGTTCCTCTTTTATGCCCAGCCCACGCTTACAACAACAATTCATCCGATTATGGCAACATCATCAAGGAAAAGAGGCTGAAACAACGTTACAAGAGCTAGCAAATGTATTGCACTGTTCAAAGCGCCATATCCGTTCACTGCTCAACAACATGCAGAAAGCTGGCTGGTTACAGTGGCAGGCAGAGTCCGGTCGGGGGAAACGTTCTCAACTGAATTTCCTGCAAGATGGGAGGAAACTCCAGCAACAACGGGCTGAAGAGCTGCTTGAGCAACAGAACATTGAGAAATTGGTTCAGCTGGTTGGCGATAAAAATACCGTTCGTCAGATGGTGCTATCCCAGATTGAACGCCGTTTCCGCCAAGGAAAAAACTTACTGCGGATACTCTACTATCGCCCTTTCCCTAACCTGTTACCTGGCTCACCTTTACGCCGTTCTGAAATTCATCTGGTCAGGCAGATATTTAATAGTCTGACGCGTATAAATGAGGAAAATGGGGAACCAGAAGCTGATTTAGCTCATCACTGGCAACAACTATCTCCAAATCATTGGCGCTTTTATCTGCGACCGGCCATCCATTTTCACCACGGCAGAGAATTACAGATGGAGGATGTCATTACTTCGATACAAAGGTTACGCCATCTACCTCTTTTCTCCCATATTGACAAAGTCACCACCCCCACGCCACATGTGATTGATATTTTTCTTTCAGAACCTGATCACTGGCTCCCTTTATTGATTGGCAGCCCACACGCCATGATTTTGCCTCAAGAGTGGCAGCAACTACCAAACTTCTCTCGTACGCCAGTAGGAACCGGTCCTTACCAGGTAATAAAAAACAGCTCACAGAAACTACAAATTCGTGCCTTTGATAATTACTTTGGTTTTCGGGCGCTGATTGATGAGGTGAATATATGGATTCTGCCAGAATTATCCGAGAAACTGGTTTGTACAACCCTGCATCTGGAAAGTGACAGCGCGGGTAATAATTCGTTAGAAAGCAGGATGGAAGAAGGTTGTTATTTCCTGCTGCATGACCGCCGTTCGGCTCAATGCAGGCGAGAAGATGTTCGCCAATGGCTATGTAGTCTGTTAACACCAATAAATCTGTTAGCGCATTGCGACCCTTTTTATCAACGCCACTGGTCACCCGCATATGGTCTGTTACTGCGCTGGCATCACAGTAAGCTTATACTCGAGTTGAGCAAACCAGAGGACATTACTCATCTGACCGTCACTCTTTATCATCAACATCACGAATACCACACAATCAGTCAGATCCTTCAGACCATACTGACCAAATGTGGTGTCGAATTGAAAATTAATATTGTGGATTATGACACATGGTTCAATGGCGACGCCGAAAGCGACCTCTGGCTTTCTACCGCCAATTTTTATAATCCTCTGGAATTTTCGCTATTTGCTACATTGTATGAGATACCATTATTGAAAAAATGCCTCGGTGATAACTTGAATAAAGAAGTATCACAATGGCGACGACAAGAATTATCGCTTGAAGAGTGGTGCGAGAAAATAGTTGATGAACATTGGCTCTATCCGCTGTTCCACCACTGGCTTGAGTTACAAGGCCAGCGAAGTATGCGAGGAGTCAAAATGAACACCTTTGGCTGGTTTGATTTCAAATCTGCCTGGTTTAACCCATTTGACTACCCCTCTTCCTAAAGGAAGAGGATTCCCAGAGGCTGGCTAATAAGGGGTAATTCACAGAAAAAGCCAGAGTTATGAACATACACAGGTGTACAAACCCACTTTTATTCACTTTTTCTGTGGATATCTATGTGAAAAAGGCAGGGGTAATTCGAGTATAGCTTTATGTTATGAATTATCAATCTATAAACAAAAAATGAAATAGTATTTATTTTTCATTGAAATAGCCGCTATTTATCCCGTTATTTCAAACATCCATCACCGCCATAATGAACAACATCAGTTGAGGAGAACAAAAAACAACCAACAACAATGTTATCCACACGTTATGCTTTTTAGTTAAGCAAAAAACAGGTTTTTTGTAGAAAAAAGTGTTAGTCAAATCTGTAAATCAAACCAGTGATCTCATTTTTGCCTACTTATCCCATAAAACTGTGGATAACATGGTGTAAGATCCTGTTCATTATTACCAGCAATAGGTGAACAACAGAGTCACTCAATCTTACAATACTTGAAACAGCAATAAAAAATGTTTGTATATCATGCTATTATCACTTTATTAGTTATTACGTAAAACCTAAATTTATTATTCACAGAGAGCAAGGCTATTTTTTAACCTAAAAAGCGGATATCCCAAATGAACACACTTTTTTCCCCTCCTCTTCCACCGGATAATGAACAACAATTGTTTGAATGCGCCCAACGCCTGGCGGGTTTATCAATGGGAGAATTGGCGGAAAAAGCAGATTTACCCATCCCTCCTAATCTGAAACGGGATAAAGGCTGGGTAGGCATGTTGTTAGAATATTATCTCGGCGCCAGTGCCGGCAGTAAACCAGAGCAGGATTTCGAGCATATCGGTGTTGAACTTAAAACTATTCCTATAGACAGAAGGGGTTATCCATTGGAAACAACATTTGTCTGCGTTGCGCCATTGACAGGAAACAGTGGTATTACCTGGGAAAGCTGTCACGTCAGGCGCAAATTATCGCGGGTGCTATGGATACCCGTTGAAGGTGAACGGGAAATTCCTTTAGCTAAACGCCGGGTGGGTTCCCCCTTGTTATGGAGCCCCAATAAAGAAGAAGAAGAGTTACTGCGTCATGACTGGGAGGAATTGATGGATCTTATCGTACTTGGCAAAGTAGAGAGCGTTACGGCCCGTCATGGTGAAGTATTACAGTTACGCCCTAAAGCAGCCAACAGCAAAGCATTAACAGAAGCCATCGGAACACACGGACAGCCTATTATGACTCTGCCCCGGGGGTTCTATCTGAGGAAGAATTTTACGGCCCCGCTACTAGCCCGCCATTTCCTGATTTAACGTTGATCTCCGACTGGTTTTTTCATTGAAATGCTTACCTTGCATTCAATCAAGCGTATAATTAAATCTTTACCTTAAGGTTTTAATAAGCAATGTTAGAATGGATTGTTGATCCTCATGCTTGGATGGCACTTGCCACCCTGACAATTCTGGAAATCGTTTTAGGGATTGATAACATTATCTTTTTGTCACTTGTTGTGGCAAAACTCCCTCCTCATCAACAAAATAAAGCACGCAAAATCGGGCTGATGGGCGCAATGCTAATGCGCCTGGGACTGCTGGCATCCATTGCCTGGGTTATCCGGCTGACCTACCCGATACTAACGGTTTTTGAACATGATGTTTCTGCCCGGGACCTAATCTTATTCTTTGGCGGCCTGTTCCTGATATGGAAAGCCAGTAAAGAGATTCACGAAGCCATTGAAGGAGGCAATGAAGAAGGCTTAAAACGCCCTGTTCACTCTTTCTTAGGCGCTATTATCCAAATTATGCTGTTGGATATTATTTTCAGCCTGGATTCCGTCATCACCGCCGTTGGTCTGTCCGACCATCTGTTTATTATGATGGCAGCGATTATCATAGCAGTCGCTGTCATGATGTTGGCAGCTCGTCCTATCGGCGAATTCGTTGACCGTCACCCCTCAGTAAAAATGCTGGCGCTGTCATTCCTGATCCTTGTGGGCTTTACCCTTATTCTGGAAAGCGTACAGGTGCACATACCTAAAGGTTATATCTACTTTGCGATGTTCTTCTCAATGGCAGTAGAAACACTGAATCTGATGCGTGGGAAAAAGAAGAAGAGAGAAAATGAGTAATGGCTCTGCAATAGCGCTAAAAACATCATTTTCTATGTAGCAAAAAATCGCCGGTTATACCGGCGTTTTTTGTTATACCTAGCTAATCTAGCCAAGTATAGGAATCTCATTATGACTGTCCAAGCAAATATGCATGAAGCTAAAAGTAACCTAAGCCAGTTAGCGAAAAACGCCGTAAACCCTCGCCCAGTGCGGGCGGGGATATAAGGCGAAAAGCCCGCAGGGCTTTAAAGATCAATCTGGCGTTGACTGACTCTGAACGTAGGCTCT